>NZ_JAVRHQ010000119.1:0-455 GCF_031846485.1 Autumnicola tepida | reverse complement strand
ATTTTCTCCTGAAAAAGTAAAAGAGAGTGATTTTATGCACTCTTCTTTCTAATGTTGTGTGCCAGGGCGTGTAATCCGAACTCTAATTCCACTTTTTCCAGTCCACGATGGGTAAATCTTTTAAAATTTCGATTGTGTTTGACATGAGCAAAGACCGGCTCAACATCGGCCGTTCGTTTTTTTAGCTTGGCTTGACCTATTTCAGATAAAAGATCCTCCCGTGCCTTTTGCTTGTAATGTTCCAGCGTATGGTTTCGCTCTACAACCCGCTTATTCTTTCCTTTAAAACAGGCACCCCTGATGGGACAGCCTGTACAATTCTTCGCCCTATACTTACTGTAGGTTTGCTTGTAACCTGATTTGGTGGTTTTCTTCCCTTCAGCTATTTTATCCATTCGTTGCCCTATTGGACATACGTAATAATCTTCCTTTTCATTGTAATGTAGCTGATCGCG
>NZ_JAVRHQ010000118.1:0-505 GCF_031846485.1 Autumnicola tepida | reverse complement strand
TTTTTGTTCTATAGACCTCCACCAATTGCCTACATTAGTCGCTTTATCAGATAGTTCATCTTCTGATTTCAGCGGAATACTACTACAATTAATTTTTGAATCTTTTGAAAATTCTTCGAACCGTTTCTTTATAAAATCCCAATTATTTTTTTCCGTGATTTTATGGACTAAGGAAACATATAATGCAGGATGAATTAATTGATATGGCCGCCAAGAAAATTTACCATCTTTATTATTTAAATAAATGTAGTTTACTTCTTCAAAATCTGATGGATAATTGGTTTTGATTTCACCCAAATTATTCTGTCTTTTACTATAGAAATCACTTAAATTTTTATTCTCAATTTTCTCAGAAACTTTATTGATTAATGCTTGAAAAGTAAAATATTTAGGTAAATCGAAATTGAAATAACTTTCTTCCTTTAGTAGATATTTTCTTGCTTCTATATCTGAAAGCTCTAAAATTTTCTTCATTTAAATCGAAATTTTGTTTTCGGCTTGTGCA
>NZ_JAVRHQ010000117.1:0-516 GCF_031846485.1 Autumnicola tepida | reverse complement strand
ACCAAATAAACATTCCAACTTGCTAATATTGTTCATTTTCTTATTGAAAATGCTGCTCACATTTAGCGGAAAAAATAAATTATAAAGTTCTTCGAAAGAATTACTGAGATAATAACTGATAGAAAATTTTTGAGCGGAAATTTATAAATATTCGACTCTAATTTAAGAATTCAGAAAAGTGAAATTTATCCCATAAAAGGTAAAGCACTATAATTTAAAAATCCTGCTTCAATAAAAAGACTGCACCGACTTCCACTCTGCCCCAAAATCTGAAAAGAAAAATTCTGGTAGAAAATATCGATTGGAACAAGTAGAAAATTTAAAAAAACATCATTCTGATTCTCAATCATCCAAAAAACTTAAAATAAAGGTTCAACTAAAAAAGGTAGTTTTCAACAAGCCGAAAAATTTTCCTTGTTGTAGAAAAAAGATATTTTAAAAGAAATCATGGAATAAGAAGAAAGTTTCAAAAATTAAAAAAGCCAATCAAAACTGACAATCTCTCGTTCTTACTCA
>NZ_JAVRHQ010000116.1:0-521 GCF_031846485.1 Autumnicola tepida | reverse complement strand
AGGATCAGAACCATTACCGACTTCATCGCCATCACTAATACCATCACCGTCTGTATCAGGAATGGTAGGATCAGTGCCAAGATCAACTTCTTCGTCATTGGTCAGCCCATCATCATCCTGATCACAAGGCCCGGCAGTTGCATCTGGATCACAGGGATCAAGTGGATCAGAACCATTATCTACTTCATCGCCATCACCAATACCATCATCATCGGTATCAGGAATTGTAGGATCAGTGCCAAGATCAACTTCTTCATCATTGGTGAGCCCATCCTCATCCTGATCACAAGGTCCGGCGGTTGGATCTGGATCGCAAGGATTTAAGGGATCAGAACCATTACCGACTTCATCACCATCATTAATACCATCATCATCGGTATCAGGATTAGTGGGATCGGTGCCAAGCTCAGCTTCTTCGTCATTGGTCAGCCCATCCTCATCCTGGTCACACGGCCCGGCAGTTGCATCTGGATCACAAGGATCTAATGGATCGGAACCGTTATCTACTTCATCGCCATCAT
>NZ_JAVRHQ010000115.1:0-527 GCF_031846485.1 Autumnicola tepida | reverse complement strand
AGAGTAAGAACGAGAGATTGGCCGTTTTGATGGGCTTTTTTAATATTTGGAACTTTCTTTTTATTCCATGATTTCTTTTAAAATATCTTTTTTCTACAACAAGGAAAATTTTTCGGCTTGTTGAAAACTAGCTTTTTTAGTTGAACCTTTATTTTAAGTTTTTTGGATGATTGAGAATCAGGATGATGTTTTTTAAAACTTTCTACTTGTTCCAATCGATATTTTCTACCAGGATTTTTCTTTTCAGATTTTGCGGCAGAGTGGAAGTCGGTGCAGTCTTTTTTTTGAAGCAGGATTTTTAAATTATAGTGCTTTACCTTTTATGGGGTAAATTTTACTTTTCTGAATTCTTAAATTTGAAACGAATATTTATAAATTTCCGCTCAAAAATTTTCTATCAGTTATTATCCTTTCTATTTTCCCGGCAACTTTATAATTTCTTTTTTCCGCCAAATGTGAGCAGCATTTTCAATAAGAAAATGAACAATATTAGCAGGTTAGAATATTTATTTGGATCGGCGCAATTT
>NZ_JAVRHQ010000114.1:0-544 GCF_031846485.1 Autumnicola tepida | reverse complement strand
ATTTTCTACTTACACAGTTTTTGAGATAGTCCCTTTGAAGAAAATATCCTGATAAAGCTAATGGACTTTTCTCATATGGTATTGTTAACTTTTGCACCACTTCTATTTTTTGGACTTTTTTTATACATCCAAATTACAAATCATAATCATACCTACTTGTTTTTAGCTATTGTTTCCTTATTATTCGGATTTTTTTTAAGTTATGTAATTCAAAACAGCTTCAACAATATTAACAGACTTAAGAAAATTAATGGCATTAATTATCGAGAGAACAGAAGACTAATGGAACTTTTAGCTTCATCAAATAACTGGAATCTCGAATATAAAACAGAGAATCTTCATATTCTTAAACCTAAATATAGCTTTTTTGATATGCACGGAGGTCAAGAAATCTATGTGTTATATGACAAAGAATATCTATTTATTAGATGTGTTACATTTGGTGCGTATTTTTTTGTGTCACCATTTCATTTTGTTTCTAACAGGAAAACTGAATTGAATATTCTAGAGCAGTTAAAAGAACTCAAAACGTTGCACAACAACA
>NZ_JAVRHQ010000113.1:0-553 GCF_031846485.1 Autumnicola tepida | reverse complement strand
TGAGGAAACTGACATTGGCACCGATCCTACCAATCCTGATACAGACGGTGATGGTATTAATGATGGCGATGAAGTGGGTAATGGTTCCGATCCCTTAAATCCCTGTGATCCAGATCCTACTGCCGGACCTTGTGACCAGGATGAGGATGGGCTTACCAATGATGAAGAAGCTAAAATTGGCACTGATCCTACCGATCCGGATACCGATGATGATGGTATTAATGACGGGGATGAAGTAGACAATGGTTCTGATCCGTTAGATCCTTGTGATCCAGATCCAACTGCCGGGCCTTGTGACCAGGATGAAGACGGCCTCACTAATGATGAGGAAACTGACCTTGGCACCGATCCTACAAATCCTGATACAGACGGTGATGGTATTAATGATGGCGATGAAGTTGACAATGGTTCCGATCCGCTTGATCCATGTGATCCAGATGCTACTGCCGGGCCTTGTGACCAGGATGATGACGGGCTCACCAATGACGAAGAAGTTGAGCTTGGCACCGATCCCACTAATCCTGATACCGATGATGATGGTATTAATGATGGT
>NZ_JAVRHQ010000112.1:0-561 GCF_031846485.1 Autumnicola tepida | reverse complement strand
TAACGGCTACGTTTAACGCAAGTAACGGGATTGGGAACGCGTCTTTGTCGGCTACTTGCTTTTAAATTAGTTTCTAAAATAACAATTTTCAAGATATAACCCGTTATTTGCTGTTAAGCGATGTTGCCTAGAGTAGCGCCCCACCAGAGTAAGCACGAGAGATGGTCCGTTCTGGTCAGTTTATTTTTTGAAATTTTCTTTTTATTCTATAATTCTTTTGACTTTTGATTTTCTAGAATGATTAGAAATTTTTCGGCTTGTTGAATTTTTCAATTTTCTGGTTCTATTTTTTTTCTAATTTTTCCGGCTGAGTGAATGTCAGCGTGAGGCTTTTTTTTGAAATTTTCTGTTTGCTGAAATTCTCTATTTTTCCTTCTGATTTTATTTCTAGATATTGGGGCAGAGTGGAAGTCGATTTTTTTCAATAATTGAACCAACTCTCTTTAAGTGAAAAACTGATTCATTTTCTATTTCCCTGGATTTTTGTATAAAAACGAATCTTTATAAGATTCCGTTCAAAAAACTTCTATCACCCAGAATTTACCTTTTTAAGTGCAAACT
>NZ_JAVRHQ010000111.1:0-570 GCF_031846485.1 Autumnicola tepida | reverse complement strand
TTACAATTTAATTTATTCTATTATACCTTATATAAAAACTATAGAAGTTTGAACTTATTTTTAAGGTTTTCACGATATACGCGACCCACATTTAGAATTTTATCGTTACTGAGCTGTACTTGCGCACTTGAGAACTTTGTGATTCTTTTAATATTTACCAAATACGATCTGTGAATGCGCACAAAATCACCTGCAGACAGTTGTTCTTCCCAATAGTTTAAGGTTTCATTTGATAAATGCGTTTTATTCGTAGATACCAGTTCTGTATAGTCCATATCTGCTTTGATGTAGAGCAGATGGTCTATATCTACTTTTATATGCTCATACCCACTTTTAATAAAAATGAGGCGTTCTTCTGGATTTGCTTCCGGTTTTTGACCTACCGGGTTATGAACTTTATTTATTGCTTTGAGAAAGCGTTCAAATGAGAATGGTTTGAGTAAATAATCTACTACGTCAAGTTCATAACTTTCTATAGCATAATCAGAAAATGCTGTGGTCAAAATAACTTGCGGTGGATTGCTCAGGATTTTTAAGAAATCAATACCCGAAAGTTTTGGTAAATGGATG
>NZ_JAVRHQ010000110.1:0-570 GCF_031846485.1 Autumnicola tepida | reverse complement strand
TTTTCTTATTGAAATTTCTGCTCACATTTAGCGAAAAGAAGGAACTATAAAGTCTGCACTTAAAAAAGGTAAATTCTAGATGATAGAAGTTTTTAAAACGTAATTTTATAAATATTCCTTTGATTTAAAAATCCAGGAAAAGAGAAGATGAATCAGATTTTCAATTCAAGAGAGTTGTTCAATTATTGAAAAAAATAAGTCGACTTCCACTCTACCCCGAAATCTAAAATAAAATTAGAAGGAAAAAATAGAGAATTTCAGGAAGCAGACAATTCCAAAAAAAGCTTCACGCTGATATTCACTCAGCCGGAAAATTTAGAAGAAAAATGGAACCTAAAAATTGAAAAATTCAATAAGCCGAAAAATCCACAATTCTATAAAATCAGAAGTTCAAAGAAATAATTTGGGAATAGAAGAAAATTTTAAAAAACAGTCTGACCAGAACGGCCAATCTCTCGTGCTTACTCTTGTGGGGCGCAACTTTAGGTAACATCGCTTAACGGCAAATAACGGGTTGTATCCTGAAAATTGTTATTTTAGAGATCAATTTAAAATCAAGTAGCCGACAAA
>NZ_JAVRHQ010000011.1:0-139626 GCF_031846485.1 Autumnicola tepida | reverse complement strand
TTTTTTAAATTTAAAATTTAGAAGATTTTACTTCTCAAATTCCTTTAGTGTGGAAATTATAATATCCACGCAATCTTTTAGTTGCTCCTCATTCATTACAAGTGGAGGCGCAAACCGGATAATATTTCCGTGGGTAGGTTTTGCCAGGAGTCCGTTTTCCTTCAATGCCACACAAATATCCCATGCGGTGGTACTTTCAGGCGAATCGTTAATTAAAATGGCATTCAGCAAACCTTTACCGCGCACCGATTCCACGATACTGGAATTCCTGATATAATCATCCAGCAGCCTTCTGAACAAACCTCCCAGTTTTTCAGCGTTTTCAGCAAGGTTTTCGTCTTTAATAACCTCTAAAGCAGCGTGAGCCACAGCACAGGCCAGTGGGTTTCCTCCAAAAGTAGAGCCGTGCTGCCCGGGCTTGATCACGTCCATCACGTTATTATTAGCCAGAACAGCAGATACGGGATAAACCCCTCCCGAAATTGCTTTCCCCAGAATAAGGATATCCGGCCTTACCTCTTCATGGTCTACAGCCAGTAATTGGCCGGTACGGGCAATCCCGGTTTGTACCTCATCAGCAATAAAAAGCACGTTATGTTTTTCGCAAAGCTCTTTAGTTCTTCTCAGGAAACCTTCAGATGGCACATATACTCCTGCTTCGCCCTGTATAGGCTCCACAAGAAAGCCGGCAATATTATCATTTTCTTCCAGCACTTTTTCCAGCGCGTCCACATCGTCGTAAGGAATTTTTAAAAAGCCCGGAGTATATGGGCCAAAGTTTTTACGGGCATCCTCATCATTGGAGAAGGAAATAATAGTGGTGGTCCTTCCGTGGAAATTATTTTCGCACACCACAATCTGCGCCTCGGTTTCTTTCACACCCTTGGTTTCGTAAGCCCACTTCCTGGCCAGTTTAATTGCTGTTTCCACAGCCTCGGCACCTGTATTCATTGGCAACAGCTTATCGAAACCAAAATATTCGGTAGCGTATTTTTCAAAAGGCCCAAGCACGTCATTATGAAATGCACGGGAAGTTAAGGTTAGCGTGGCGGCCTGTTTATTTAACGCCTCTATGATTTTTGGATGGCAATGCCCCTGGTTTACCGCGGAATAAGCCGAAAGGAAATCGTAGTACTTCTTCCCTTCCACATCCCATACATGCACGCCTTCGCCCTTGCTTAAAACGGCAGGTAGCGGGTGGTAATTATGAGCTCCGTGTTTATCTTCCAGTTGAATAGCCTCTTCTGAAGACTTGATTTGTGTTAATGACATTTCAAAAATTTTATTCTTTTCACTTCTGCAATTCCTTCTTGTCCCGCTCTAAAATCCGCGGTATTGGAGAGAAATCATCCCTTTTTCCATTTTTCGCAAATTACTAAATGTTTACTGAAATTTTCAAGGCCAGCCCTATTAAATCTTGCCAATTATCCTATTTTTGCGCTATGGCCAGAAAGAAAAAAAACAAGCTTTTTGAAGCAGTAGAAGTGCTTGATGCAGGCGCCAAAGGTAAAAGTATTGCCAAAGCGCCGGACGGAAAAGTGATTTTTATCAATAACGCGGTACCCGGTGATGTTGCCGATATCCAGACCGTGAAAAAACGGAAATCCTATTACCAGGGAACCGCAGTGAATTTTCATGAGCTTTCTCCCAAACGGGTGGAGCCGGTGTGCCAGCATTTTGGCACCTGCGGAGGCTGTAAATGGCAGTTTATGGACTACAAATTCCAGCTGGAGTACAAGCAGCAGGAAGTAGAAAACAACCTGCGCCGCATTGGCAAAATTGAACTTCCTGAAATTACTCCTATCCTGGGCTCCAGGGAAATTTATTTTTACCGTAACAAAATGGAATTTTCTTTTAGTGACAGCCGCTGGCTTACGATGAAGGAAATAAAAAGCGGGGAAGATATTGAAAACAAAAACGCCCTTGGTTTTCACATCCCGGGAATGTGGGACAAGATCCTGGACATTAAAAAATGCCATTTACAGGAAGACCCCAGCAATGCCATCAGGAATTTCGTAAAGATTTTTGCTACTGAAAATAACATGCCTTTTTTCAATGCAAGGGAGCAAGCAGGGTTTTTGCGAACACTTATGATACGCACCTCCTCTACCGGTGAAATTATGGTACTGCTTCAGCTTTTTGAAGAAAATATAGAAAATCGGGAATTGCTGCTTGATAATATTATGGCAGAATTTCCCGAAATCACCTCCCTGCAATACGTGGTAAATTCCAAAGGAAACGACACCATTTACGACCAGGAAGTGATTTGCTACCATGGCCGCGACCATATTTTTGAAGAAATGGAAGGGCTTAAATTTAAAATTAACGCCAAGTCCTTTTACCAGACCAACTCTGCCCAGGCATACGAATTATATAAAATAACCCGCGATTTTGCTAATTTACAGGGAGATGAAGTGGTGTACGATTTGTACACAGGCACCGGCACCATTGCCCAGTTTGTCGCCGCTAAGGCGAAAAAAGTCATTGGGGTTGAAGCAGTTCCGGAAGCGATTGAAGACGCGAAGGAAAATGCCAAAAGGAACAATATTGAAAATACAGAATTTTTTGCCGGGGATATGCGAAAAGTGTTTACCCGCGATTTTATCAATAAAAACGGCCATCCCGACGTTATAATTACCGATCCCCCACGGGACGGGATGCATAAAGATGTGGTGGCCCAGATAATTGCTATCTTGCCGGAAAAGATTGTTTACGTAAGTTGCAATTCTGCCACCCAGGCGAGGGATTTGGAAATGCTGGACCAATATTATAAAGTAACCAGGGTGCAGCCTATAGATATGTTCCCCCAAACTTTCCACGTTGAAAATGTGGTTTGCCTTGAAAAAAGATAATGAAACACATGATTTTCAGAAATAGGTTGTTTTTTGGCTTGCTGCTGATGTTAGTGGCTTTTAGCGGTTGCCAGAGGGATGATATTTGCCCGGAAAGCACCCAAACCACTTCCCTGCTCATCATTCGGTTTTATGATGTTGATGACAGGGTTACTTTCCAATCCCCAACCAATTTGCAGATAAAGGCTGTTGGCGATACCACGGTTTATACAAACGATTTGTTTAATACCGATAGCCTCGCCATTCCATTAAGGACAGATGCCGATGTTACCTCCTACGAATTTACCTTTAACTATGCTGAAGGGGACGATATAGATCCTGATAGTCCTGTGGAGCAAAACAATACCGACACCCTTACTTTTAGTTATATAAGGGACCAGGAATACCTCAACAGGGCCTGCTCTTTCAAGATTAACTATTCTGAACTGGATGTTGAAACTGAAGCCGGAGAGGATGGAGCATGGATACAGGCCTACCAAATTGAACAAGAAGAAGTTACCAATGAAACTGAAGCACACCTCTCTTTATATTACTAATCTGCTACTGCTTTTGCTTTTCTTCGGAAATTTGCAGGCACAGGAACAGGAGATTCCGCCCCCTTCAGTTCCAGACAGCGTTCAGTATAAACAAAAGTTCGGATTGCGCGCCGGGGTAGACCTGAGTAAATTGCTGCGGACTGCCTTACAGGATGATTACAGCGGCTTGGAAATTGTGGGGGATTACCGGGTTTATAAAAATTTCTATGCCGCTGCTGAAATTGGGAATGAAAAGATAACTTTTGCTGAAGGCCTTATTACAGCCACTTCAACCGGAAGCTATATAAAAGTGGGAGGCGATTATAATGCCTATGAAAACTGGCTGGACATGCAAAACAGCATCTTTGTGGGCCTGCGTTACGGGTTTGCCACTTTTTCACAGGACCTTGAGGAATATACCATATATACCACCACCTCCTATTTTGAACCTGATGTACGCACTCCCGAAGATGGCGAAACCACCGGCCTTACCGCTAACTGGATCGAGCTTATTGCGGGCATAAAAGTGGAAGTTCTCAATAATCTTTTTCTCTCTGCCAATGTGCAGCTTAAAAGGCGGATTGGCCAAAGTACCCCTCCAAATTTTGACAATCTCAGCATTCCCGGCTTTAACAGGACCTATGATGACAGCAGTTTTGGAGTAGGTTTTGGGTATACTATTTCATATCTGCTACCACTTTATAAAAAATAGCCGTTAGACAATAGACGGTAGACGGTAGAAAAGTTTAAAGTTTCAGGTTTTGAAGTTTTCTGTTTCGGCAGAATTTCTGCTGTTAACTCCCAACTTCGTACTTTAAAATTCTAACTTCTAATTTCTAACTTCGTACTTCCTCTTTCTTCCCGCAGCATTCGCAGATTAGCGCAGAAATTATTTTGAATGATGAATTCTAAATTTTGAATTTCACTAAAAAACTGTTACTTTCCTTCGCTTTTCACCACATTGCTCCGACAGAATTCGCAGATAGCGCAGAAATTTCCCTAAAGTTGGTAATCGATTCCGAACCTAAGTTCTAAATTCGTATTTCAAACTTCCAACTTCTAACTTCGTCCCTCGCTTCTCCCTTTCTTGCTTCCCTCGTAAATTTCGTACTTCAGCAAGCGGGATTCCAACGCGCCGTTGTACATCTTAATTTTTCTTGAAGGTCTTAATCCTACATTTTTAACTGCTTCAAGATTAGAGGTGATAAACCATGCCTGGGTGCCGGGGTAGCTTTGCTTCAGCGTATCGCCAATTCTTTTGTAAAATTTCGGCATATCAATTTCCAGTCGCTCCCCGTACGGCGGATTAAAAACCATGTGCAAATGCCGCTCGTTCTCTTTTTCGCTTTCAAAGAAATCCTGCCTTTCAATTTTAATAAATTCAGAAAGGTTGGCATTTTTCACATTATCGATGGCCTTATGCACTGCGGAAGGTGAAGTGTCATAGCCCTTAAGGGTAAAATGAAAATCCCTGATTTTCTTCATCACAGATGCTTCAATTTTCTCAAAAAGATCTGGATCCCAGTCTTTCCACCTTTCAAAAGCAAATTCCTTGCGGTTAAGGTTCGGCGGAATATTACAGGCAATCATTGCCGCTTCAATAAGAATAGTCCCGCTCCCGCACATGGGGTCCAGGAAATCGCTCTGCCCGTTCCAGCCGGAATGCAGCAACATTCCCGCGGCAAGCACTTCGTTGATGGGGGCGATATTGGTGGCGGTTTTATAACCCCGCTTGTGCAAAGACTGTCCCGAACTGTCGAAACTTACATTGCAGGTATTTTTCTCAATATGAATATTCAACCTTAACGTGGGAAAATCCAGGTCTACATCTGGCCGCTTTCCAAATTTATCCCGAAACCGGTCTACAATGGCATCTTTGGTTTTAAGGGAAATATATTTGGAATGGGTGAAAGTATCGGAATGTACTGTGGCATCTACGGCCAGTGTATCATTCACATCCATAAAATCCTCCCAGGGCAAAGCATATATGCTTTTATAGAGATCTTCTTCAGAATATATTTTAAAGCTTTTATAGGGCTTCAGGATTTTAATCGCGGTACGAAGGCACAAATTCGCCTTGTACATAAAGCCGTTATCGCCCACAAAACTCACGTTACGTGTTCCTTCCTTTACATCCATAGCGCCTAAAGCCATAAGTTCTTTTGCAAGAATAGGTTCGAAACCAAACATGGTCTTGGCGATCATTTTAAAATTATTTCCCATATCACGTTTTTAGAGAACCGCAAAAATACATTAATTTTGGCCGTTATTGAAAGATGTGAAGATGTGAAGATGTGAAGATGTGAAGTTAGAAGTGAATTTAAAGCCTAAAGCTAAAACAAAAAAATCCGCTGCCAGAAATGATCTATATTTTACCCTTGCTTTCTGTTCTTGCGGGTTATGTTATTTCTCTGTTTCTAAAGCCTGGGAGTTCCGCAGGCTTTAAACTGTTGCTATCCTTCAGTGGGGCTTACCTGCTATCGGTAACGGTTTTTGAATTGCTGCCTGAGGTTTACCAGAGCAGCAGTGCCAATATTGGTATTTTTATCATGCTTGGCCTTCTCTTGCAAATTGTGCTGGAATTTGTTTCCAAAGGAGTGGAGCATGGCCATATGCATCACCAGGAAGAGGCTGGAAAATTCCCGTTTTTGCTCCTAACAAGTTTAAGCCTGCACGCGTTGCTGGAGGGTTTCCCTATACATGACCATGGCCACCTGCTGCACGGGGTGGTAATCCATAAAATCCCCGTGGCGGCCATATTATCGGTTTTCCTGATGCGCTCGAAAATGAGTAAACTGGCTATCTTCTTGTTTTTGACATTTTTCGCCCTTATGACACCCTTGGGCAGCTGGCTTCAGGAAAATTTTGAATTTCTTCAGCAGTATTCAGCCCCAATAAACGCGGTGGTAATCGGAATTTTTCTACATGTTTCCACCACCATTTTATTTGAATCGGCTAAAAACCATAGTTTTAATATCTCAAAACTGGCAGTAATCATCCTGGGAATCCTGCTGGCCTATTTCATTTAACCGGGCATGGCAGAAAACAGAAAACTCAAGAACAATGTTCAGCAGAGAAGAATCAAAAAAGCTTACACAGGAATTTTGGACAGGCTTCGGAAAAAATTTTCCGCATAAATGGATCCTGTATAACACGAAAATTAAGGAAATCCAGCTGAAGTTTACTTTTACCAGAAAAATGGCACAGGTTTCTATGGATGTGAGTTCGCAGGATGAAGTAATCCGGGCTTATTATTTCGAAAAGATGCTTTCGCTGAAGAAAATTCTTCTTGCTGAATATTTACCTGATGCCATTTTTGATGAAAACTATGAACTTCCTGAAGGGAAGATCATTTCGCGCGTTTATGTGCAGCTGGATGGGGTAAGCATCCATAACAAAGACCACTGGCCTGAGGTTGAACGGTTTTTCGTAGAAAATATGCTGAAAATGGAAGAATTCTTCACCGATTTTAAAGATTTTATAAAATCCTGAAAATTTAGTATTTGAACCAGCTTAAACAAAGAGAGAAAAGAAGAATTTATGGCCTGGACAGCCTAAGGTTCGCGGCATTCTTAATGGTCTTCCTTTTTCATTCTTCAGAAGCCTTCTTTTTTGGATTTTTGGGAGTGGATTTTTTCTTCGTGCTTTCCAGTTTCCTGCTTACTTATCTCGCATTTACTGAAATTGAAAAAACAGGGGAATTTTCCCGTAAAAATTTCTTTCTGCGCCGGGTACTCCGGATTTTTCCTTTATACTACCTGGTGGTTTTCTTCAGTTTTGTGCTCCTTCCTTTTTTAGCTGAAAAAGCCGGCGTTGCAATCACCCTGCCTGAAAAGGAATTTTACTTCTGGACCTTTCTTTCCAACTACGATAATAGTCAATATCTCTTACCGCTGAAGTTTTTATGGTCTATTGCCGTGGAAGAGCAGTTTTACCTGCTTTTCTTATTGCTGAGCCTCTCTTTCAGGAAACATTTCTGGTATATCATTAGCTTTTTGCTGCTGGTTTACGTGGTTTTTATGATTTCTGAAGATTATTTTGGCTGGGAACGCTATAAGAGCGTATTGCTGCACCTGGTTAATTTCGCTTTCGGAATGGCCGCCGGTTACCTGTTTTACCTGGGAAGAATTAACATAAAAAAGAGAATTCTACTGCCCGGCCTGCTTCTTTCTTTTATTTTGCTGTTCCCAACAGTAAGAATCCCCATTCTATTTAACCTGCTGTTATCCCTGTTTTTTGTGTTGCTTATCTTCAGCATTACATATTTTGGAAAAAAATTAGCCCGTACGCATATTTTCAGGCTTAGCGAATACCTGGGAAAATATACGTACGGGCTATATGTTTACAGCGGCTTTGTTATTGTGTTCTTCAACAAATTTTTAAGCCTGCACTCCAGGGCACTAAGCATGCTCCTGGAATTCATTTTCTTACTTATAGTTGCTTTTCTTTCTTACCATTTATATGAAAAGCATTTCCTGAAGCTGAAAAAGTATTTCAGGAAAGTTTGATTTCAGGAGATAAAAGGCTGTAAATAAATTTAATCGTTGAAGTACACTCCATTAGGATTAATCCCAACTTCATAGGAATTCAACAGGCTCCCATCTGCAGTGCTGTAGATAAACAGATCTCCGTCTCCGGTAAAATCAGCATTGGCTGAAGCGGCATAGATTTTACCATTTTCAACTTCAAAACCATAAAGGGAAGCGACTTCAGCTAATTCCACAAAAGCAATTTCCGGCAATGTAGTGGCATCTTCGCTAAAGGTGTATACAGAAGAGCCCAGCGTATAATATACCATATCATTTTCAATATCCAGATTACCAGGATGATCTGTAGCATTTGGAAAAGCAAATTCCGCTACTATATCATTAGAACCAAGGTCAATTTTTATAATTTTACCTGCCGATTCGGCTTCAGGATCGGGATAAGAACCCATTCCTGCCACGGCAACCCAAAGGGCCCCGTCTTCAATCTCCATAGAGCCCGGGCTTATGCCCACGTTTATGGTTGTTGTAACTTCATTAGCTGAAGCATCTATTACAGTAATTTTATTATTTACAGAATAGCCGCCCGAAAGAGCTATATACAAGTTTCCATTCTCTTCCAGGATTTCTTCAGGGCCTTCTTCAACACTAATAGTTTCTAAAACAGTAAAACTTTCCAGGTCAATCACAGCCACATAGTCATCATCTGGATTTGTCGCATCTCCCCAGTTGGTAACATAGGCCCTGCTTTCAGCAAAAGCAATGTACCTCGGATTCTGAATTCCCTCATCAATAGTTGCAACAGATTTAAAGGTGTTTCTATCCACAACTTCAAGGGTATTGGATACATTTACCATTATAAACGCATAATCTCCATAGAAGCCCATACTCTGCCCCGTATCTCCAAGGGCCGCACCGGAATTTTCATCTGCAAAAACATTTTTAACCACGGTGCCGGTTTCTTCATCTAAAAAAGAAACTGTACTATTTCCAGAGTTCCAGACTCCTTCATTTAAAACAAAAACACCACTGGCATAGTCTCCCTCTGCTACAGGCGTCTCATTAATATCATCATCATTTTCACAGGACGTAAAAAAAGTAAGGGCGGCTAAAGCCGGAATAAAAAGTTGTTTGATCTTCATTTTCATATTTATTAAAATTTAAAACTAAGTGAACAATTATAGGACCGTCCCGGCATTGGCCTGGATGGTAAACTTTGGTAACTTTTATTGTAAATATTCCGTACTTCCAGCCCTAAAGTGAGAAAATCCTTTTTCCCAAAACTATAGTCAATTCCCGCATTTGAAACACCGTAGCCTTTTAGCTGATAATTATTATCTGAAGAGGTGTAAATACTGCCGTTATAAAGAAACTGGTAGAAAAGTGACAAATCATTATATGTATATCCCAATGAAGCAGTGCCCTTGTGCCGCGGAGTATAAATAAGCTCTTTATCCAGCACCTCATCATTGGTTTTTGTATAGCTGTAATTGGTATTTAGACTGAAGTGGTGCCCGCCATAATTTTTCTCAAATTTTCCGCGGAATTCCAATCCATAATTTTTTACGCTTTCAGTATTTTCAGGACGCCAGGTGCCACGGGAATTTGGAACCCAACGAAGCAAATCATCAATTTTCATCAGAAAAGCAGTTACGTTGAATTCAAAATCGCTAAAAAGAAGGTTCTGGCTTATTTCTCCCTGGTAGGAAGTTTCCGGGTCAAGATCTGGATTTCCACCGGAAGCCCAGAAAAGGTCATTATACGTTGGAATCCTGAAATTCCTTGAGAAATTGAGGCGCACCTCATAAAAGGAAGTCATGCTATAACCTGCCCCAAGGGAATATAACAATGGAGATTCATAGGTGTTGGTCACCTCTTTTCTGGCACTTACTTCATAAAAAAACCTATCTAAGTCATGATTGAATAAAAGTGCGAAGGCACCAAAATTTCTCACATTCTCAGCAATATCAGAACCTTTTCCATCTGTATTTCTGTAATCCAGGAGGGCATTCAGGTTCATTCCGGGAGCTATCTCGTAGGTGAGGTCATATTTGGCTATTTGAGTGGCCGCTTTTCCATAAGTAAAATTCTGACTGTTACGGTTTTCAAAATATTTATATGCTTCATCCAGGTAAGCAAGTTTTAGGGAAGAGATAAAATTGTTGAAAAAGCCCTTCCATTCAAACAAATTACGACTGTTTACATCTTCATATTTGCTATTGGAAGGAGCAGCAAGTGTCCCGGAGAAACCACGTTCGCCTTTATAAAAATTGCTGTAAAATTTCAGGATATTGTTTTCGTTCAGCCAATGCGCAATTCCCGCGCTCATACTGGTGTTATAAAAATCACCATTTTCATTGCGCTTTTCCGTTCCCAGGTATTCATAATCATTTTCAGATGCAATTCCGGAAAGGTTGATATAAACGCTGGTCCTTTCTGAAGATGCCTCAGCTGAATAATTTAAAATATGGGTATCAAAACTTCCTGTTTCCAGCCTCAGGCGATTATCAAATTCGCCGTCAAACCTAAAACGATTATTGAGATGAATGCTACCGCCAATGGCACCACTGCCATAGAGGACGCTCCCCCCGCCTGCCCTGACCGTAATATTGTTATAATTTGAGGTATTGATCGTATTAAAATCGGTTTGGCCATTAAACCGGGAATTAATATTGATCCCGTTCCAGACTACCGCTGTTTGAGAAGCTGTTGTACCCCGGAAAGAAGGGGAAGAAACACCTCCCACTCCATTTTCTTTAAAGAAGATTGGAGTGTTGTACTTTAACAAAGAAGTTAGAGAAGGCTCATTTTCGGCAATTGTGGAATCGTTTAAAACCGAAATTTCCTGTGTTCGGGAATGCCTGATAAGCTTTACATCGCTTAGTACAACTTCTTCGAGTTTAGTGATGGAATCCTGTTGTGCCAATGCAGGTAAAGCATAAAACAACAGCAGAAATAGAATGTAAAATTTTGTGTTTTTCATCTGCCTCTGACTTTTATCCCGAAAGCCTCGATTTTAAAGTTTGCTTTTGGCAGGTCTCCTGGCTTGCGTCTTGTTGTTTACCTTCCCATCCATTACGAACAGTGGTATTTTGAAGTGATAACAACAAGCATCCCAACGGGACTAAGCTTACAGTTGCGGGAACAGCTCAGGCTTTTTGAAGTTAGAGGTTAGTATTGTGAAGTACGAAGTTGTAAAAACTTTTAACTTCTAATTTCGCACTTCTAACTTCTTCCTGATTCCCTTTTAATCTGTACCGAAAAAACTCCGGCACCGAACCAAAAATTCTTTGCGAAAATAAACATTTATGTTTGTTGACAGCTTAAATTTTTAAATAATCTTACTTTTGGATTTTAAAACCATTCCCTTTGAAGAAAATCAGTTTCCTTTTACTTCTAATAACATTAAGTGCCTGTAAAAACCCGGAAAAAAAAGAGAAATCCTCCTATTTATCTGAAGGAGAAAAACTTGAGATAAATTATGCCACTGGTTTTGAAATTGAAAATTTTGAACATTACACTATTGTTGAAGTAAAAACTCCCTGGCCCAATGCCGAGGAAAATTTCCGTTACCTCTTAGCTGAAGAGGATGCTAAAATTCCTGCCGGCCTGGAGTATGACCAAAAAGTAAAAATTCCTGTAGAGCAGATTGTGGTCACTTCCACTACCCACATCCCCGCTTTGGAAACTTTGGAAGTAGAATCATCCCTCAAAGGTTTTCCCGGCCTAGACTTTATTTCTTCAGAAAAAACCAGGAAACTTATCGATGCCGGGGAAATAAAAGAACTCGGGAAAAATGAAGATCTTAATACTGAAGTTTTGATCGATTTGCAGCCGGATGTGGTGATTGGCTTTGCAATTAACGGCAATAATACTGCTTTTGAAACCATCAGGAAAACCGGAATTCCGGTGGTCTATAATGGCGACTGGACAGAGGAAAGTCCGCTGGGCAAAGCGGAATGGATCAAATTTTTCGGCGCATTTTTCAATAAAAACCAGGAAGCGGAAATAATTTTCAACCAGATCACGACGACTTATAAGGAAGCCACGGAATTGGCCAGTACCGCCAGAGAATCTCCAGAAGTCTTAAGCGGTTCCATGTATAAAGACCAGTGGTACATGCCTTACGGAAATTCCTGGACTGCGCGATTTATTAAAGATGCCAACGCCAACTATGTTTATGCTGAAACCGAAGGAAGCGGCAGCATGGCCCTTTCTTTTGAAAGCGTCCTGGCAGAAGCACAGGATGCAGATTACTGGATAAGCGCCGGCCAGTTCACTTCTTACAAAGAACTTTTTGCAGATTCCCAACATTACCGCCAGTTTGAAGCCGTAAAAAATAACAATGTGTATAGCGTAAGCCTGGTAAAAGGAGCAACCGGCGGAGTGGTATATTACGAACTGGGCCCCCAACGGCCCGATCTTGTTCTAAAAGATTTAATTTCAATCTTTCATCCCGATTTGATGCCAGCTTACCAGAGAACATTTTTTAAAGCTTTGGAAGAGTAACAAACTTGTAAAAAATACTTATCTTTAGTTTATGCAAATCGAAAAAAAAGATAACGAAATACTTATAAAAGTCCCGGCAGGAACATACCTTCCAGGCCTACAGCGTATGATAGATTATATCAAATACCGGGAAATAGCATCTAAAAGTAAAGCCAGCGAAAAACAGATTGAGGAACTTGCTCAAAAATCCAAATCAGATTGGTGGGAAAAAAATAATAATCGATTCCTTTAATGATCATAATAGTTGACACTAACATAGTTTTTAGTGGCATCTTAAATCCTGAAGGAGACATAAGCGATATTTTATTAAATTCCGGTGATATTTTTCAATTTTATTCTCCAGGTTTTCTTCTTGAAGAACTGGAAAAACATCATCAAAAACTACTTCAGATTTCCGGTTACTCAGAAACTGATCTTAATTTTCTGAAAATATCATTACTCAAGAAAATCGAATTTATTAACCCTGAATTCATTCAGCAGTCTAACTGGGTAAAAGCCGCCGCACTTGCCAAGGATGTAGACGCTTACGACATTCCTTTTATAGCTTTAGGCCTTCAGCTAAACGCACCTCTGTGGACAGGAGATAAAAAATTAATGCAAGGATTACAACGCAAAGGATACAATTCAATTTTAAATACTAAACTTTTAGAAGAAATTCGAGACAAAAAGTAATCCCCTTGCAGGATTCCCTCTTAAGGATAAAAACTGTAATTTCGCTTCTCAAAAAATATCTAACCAGTTCATTGGTATCTTTTGCATCAGAATTCAACGAAATACCGTATCCTTCTTATTCTTCTCTTTATCGGAGTGATCCTCCTTCTATTTTTAAACATTAGCCTTGGTTCCGTAAATATTCCTGTTAAAGACATTTTCGGTTCTATTTTTCATGGTGAGATTACCAGGGAAACCTATCGTTATATAGTGCTGCAATACCGCCTGCCAAAAGCTTTTACAGCTGTAATTACAGGCTCGGGTTTAGCGATTAGCGGGATGCTCATGCAAACCCTCTTTCGAAACCCCCTGGCGGGGCCTTATGTTTTAGGCCTTAGCAGTGGTGCGAGTTTAGGAGTGGCACTGGTGATAATGGGCGCCTCGGTTTTTGGTGGGACATTTGCCGCTTTGTTCCTCTCAAAATGGAGCCTGGTAATCGCTTCCAGCCTGGGAAGCCTGCTTGTTTTAATGGCAGTTATGCTGGCATCGCTAAAGTTGCGGGACACCATGGCCATCCTCATAATAGGTCTAATGTTTGCCAGTCTTACCGCAGCGGTAGTAAGTGTATTATCTTATTTTAGCCCGGCGGCAGACCTGCAACAGTACATCTTCTGGTCTTTTGGCAGCCTGGGAAACCTTTCGTGGCCTGAGGTGGGCATACTGGCCTTATTCTGGGTATTGGGTACAACCTTGGCTATTTCCTGCATAAAAAACCTGAATACCCTGCTTTTAGGGGAACAATACGCTAAAAGCCTTGGGGTAAGCATCAGGAGAAATCGATTTAAAATTATACTGGCTACCAGCATCCTAGCCGGCAGCATTACCGCTTTTGCCGGCCCCATAGCTTTTGTGGGGCTGGCGGTGCCGCACCTGGTACGGCAAATCCTGCCGGTAAACGATCACAGGATCCTGCTTCCTGCTGTAATCCTGTCGGGCGCCGCTTTAATGCTTATCTGCGATATTGCAGCGCAATTGCCGGGAAAAGAATTCACCCTGCCCATTAATGCCATTACTTCCATGATAGGTGCACCGGTGGTAATCTGGCTTTTAGTAAGAAAAAGAAAATTCCTGTTTTGAAAGATACTGCCACCCCCATTTTAAAAACGGAAGCGCTTAGCATTGGCTATCAGAAAAAAGCGCAACAACAGCTAATTGCTGCGGGTATTGATATTGAAATAAAGGCCGGGGAGCTGGTGGCGGTTATTGGGGTAAACGGAATTGGAAAATCTACTTTTTTAAGGACACTTAGCGGAATTCAGCAGCCGCTGGCAGGAAAGGTACTTTGCAATAATATTGAAATTGGTAAAATAGATGCGCTGGAGCTGGCTTCACTCATCAGCCTCGTGCTTACAGAGCAGCCTGTTTCCAGGAATTTGAGCGTTTTTGAACTTGTGGCTTTAGGGAGGCAGCCTTACACAAATTGGATTGGAAAACTGGGCAAAAATGACCTTAGGCAGATTATTTCATCATTAAAACTGGTAAATATTGAATCGCTCCAGGACAGGAAATGCTATGAACTTAGTGACGGGCAGATGCAAAAAGTGCTTATTGCGCGTGCAATAGCCCAGGACACTCCCCTGATTATTTTAGATGAACCCACCACGCACCTGGATCTCTATCACAAAGCTTACGTTCTAAAATTGCTGAAGGACCTCACCAGGAAAACAAAAAAGGCTATTGTTTTTGCTTCACACGAAATAAATCTTGCCATTCAATTATGTGATAAAATCATTTTGATGCAGCCCGGAAAAGTAAAATTTGGACCACCAGAAGAATTGCTGAAATCAAGTTCCTTTTCTGAAATTTTCCCTTCAGATATCATTTCCTTCGACCCGGAAACAGCTTCTTTCAGGATCAAATCCTAATTAAAACGGCCTTAGCTTAACAGGATAAAATCAAATAATTATCTTTGGAAGAAATAGCCTCTCCCGCATGAATGAAATTATCCTTTTTTCGGTCATTTTTATACTTGCCATTCTGCTCGGAATTTTCCTTGGAAGCCTGATATCACGGCTGAAAACCGGCAAAAATGAAGGCCTTCTTCAGGAGAAATTAAATCAACAATCACTTTATATAGAAGAATTAAAAGAACTGAATAACAAGAATTTAGCAGATTACAAAAACAATCTTAATGAAGCAAAAGAAAGCCTGCTAATAAAATTAGCAGAGACAGAAAAGCAGCGGGAAGCACTTCGCAGGGAAAAAGATCTTCTTAGCACCAGTCTTACCCGAAAAAATGCCGATTTTGACCACCTCCTGGAGCGGCAAAGAGAGCAAAAAAAAGAGATGGAAAACCTTCAGGAAAAGTTCTCTGTTCAGTTTGAAAATCTCGCCAATAAAATCCTCGAACAGAAGTCTGAAAAATTCACTTCCCTTAACAAAGAAAACATTCAGAATATCCTGAATCCGCTTCAGGAAAAAATCAGGACTTTTGAAGAGAAAGTCAGCAAAAACAATGATGATTTTATTTCCCGCCATGCCGAACTTGGCAATTATCTAAAGATCCTGAATGAACAAAATTTAAAGATTAGCGAGGAGGCGAATAATCTTACCCGCGCACTTAAAGGCGAAAATAAAACCCAGGGAAATTGGGGAGAATTAATCCTGGAACGGGTACTTGAAAAATCGGGCCTGGAAAAAGACCGGGAGTATTTTATTCAGAAGGCGTATAAAGATGAGGAAGGAAATAAGGTTTTGCCCGATGTGGTTATTCACCTTCCTAACGACAAGAAAATGATTATCGATTCCAAGGTTTCCTTATCGGCTTATGAGAAGTACGTAAATGAAGAAGATGAAAATTTAAGAAGCAGGTATTTAAAAGATCATCTTAAATCCCTAAGCAATCATATCCTGCAATTAAGCGCCAAGAAATACGAAGATTTGCATGGCGGTGATTCGCCAGATTTTGTGCTGATGTTTGTACCAGTAGAGCCTGCGTTATATCTGGCCCAGGAGCTTGATAATTCCTTCTTCTATACCGCCTTTCAAAAGAATATCCTGCTGGTAAGCCCCACTACCCTGCTGTCTACACTGCGCACCATAGATACCATATGGAGCAATGAGAAGCAACAGCAAAACGCGCTGGAAATTGCCAATCATGCAGCTTCGCTTTATCATAAATTCAAAATTCTGCTCGATGAACTTGAAGTGGTGGGGAACAGGCTAAAATCTACTTCTACGGCCTATAACGGAGCGATGAAAAAGCTTACCGGGCAGCAGAACCTCATAAAGGACATTGATAAACTGGAAAGCCTTGGTATTTCCCCGAAACAGAAGCTTCCACAAGAATGGCTTAAAAGAGCCAAAATTGAACCTGATGATGATATTAATGATACAAGCAGCCTTAATTAGATGAAAAATAAAATTAAGTTATTTAGTATACTAAGCCTCTTCCTTTTTGTCCTACCTCTTATGGCGCAGGATATTTATTTTCCGCCGCGCGGGGATTGGGAGAAAAAAGAAGCTTCCACTTACAACCTGAACTTTTCAGAAGCAGTTAAATTTGCTGAAAACAATGAATATTCAGAGTCCAGGGATCTACGCCAGGCAATTTTAAAAGGATTTCAAAGCGAACCTTACCACGAAATTTTAGGCCCCACAAAAAGGCGTGGCGGCCCGGCTGGCATCATTCTTAAAGATGGCTACATTGTGGCAGAATGGGGAGATACAGAAAGGGTGGACATGACTTTTAGTGTTACCAAAAGCTTTCTCTCCACCACTGCACTGCTTGCACTGCAGCAAAATCTTATTACCGATGTAAATGACAAGGTTGGAGAATATCTTTGGGACGATACTTTTGAAGGGCCACATAACAGCAAGATCACCTGGAAACATTTGTTACAACAAAATTCTGACTGGAGCGGAGAACTCTGGGGATCTTATGACTGGGCCGACCGGCCGCCATCTGATCAAAATATTGACGAATGGCGGGGAAGAGAGTTGCACGAACCTGGAACCTATTTTAAATACAATGATGTTCGCGTGAATGTGCTGGCGTATTCGCTGCTAAATGTGTTCCGTAAACCGCTGCCAAAGATCCTTAAAGAGGAAATTATGGATCCTATAGACGCATCTACAAAATGGCGCTGGTTTGGTTACGATAATTCCTGGACCACCATAGACGGCCTTAAAATTCAATCTGTTAGTGGCGGCGGGCATTCCGGCGGCGGCATGTTTATAAATACCAAAGATATGGCTCGCTTTGGGCTGTTATTTATGAACAACGGCAACTGGAATGGACATGAGCTTATTTCCGCAGAACTTATAAAAGAAACTGTACAGCCCTCTACCCCAAATCCCAATTATGGCTATATGTGGTGGCTTAATGCAGACGGCCCTCGCCAATGGGAAAATATTAATGCGAATATCTTTTATGCTGCAGGGTTTGGTGGGAATTTTATAATTGTGGATCAAAAGAATAATCTGGTAATTGTAACCAGGTGGCTGGAACCTTCTAAAGTAGAGGACTTCATGCAAATTCTCTATAAAAACATTTAGAATGAAAAGAACCTTATATATCATATTAGGAAGCATCTTTCTGTTGTTTCTCGCTTATTTTGCCTTTGTATATTTTGTCCCCTACAGTGAAGGCACCAGGAGTGGTGAGCTTATTAAATTCAGTAAGAAAGGAGTGTTCTCCAAAACCTGGGAGGGAGAAATTAGCCAGGGAATAAGCGGCGCCCAGATCTTCCAGTTTTCAGTATTGAACAATGATGAAGAACTAATAGAGAAATTACAGGAAAATGAAGGTAATTACGTGAAGCTCACCTATATGGAGAGATATGCCACTTTTTTCTTTTGGGGCGACACGAAATATTTTATAACCGAAGTTAGAGAAGCTCAATCCCCACATTTTAGAAATCGATGACGACCAAAAAATTTAAGACCGTACAAGAATCCCAGGTAGTAATTTCGGAATTAATGCTCCCCTCGCATTCCAATTTTAACGGAAAAATTCATGGCGGATATGTCCTTTCGTTGCTGGACCAGATCGCTTTTGCCTGCGCTTCCAAGCATTCCCAGGCCTATTGTGTTACTGCAAGTGTAGATACGGTAGATTTTCTAAAGCCCATAGAAATTGGCGAACTGGTGACAATGAAGGCATCTGTAAATTACGTTGGGAACAGCTCTATGGTGATTGGCATTCGCGTGGAGGCCGAAAATATACAGACGGGAGAGCTGAAGCATTGCAATTCTTCCCATATTACAATGGTAGCGAAAGACAGTAATGGCAAATCTGTAAAAGTGCCCGGCTTAATATTGAAAACCGATAATGACATCAGGCGTTTTGCCAAAAGCCTTAAACGGATTTCCATGAAGAAAACCAGAAAACAGGAATTTCAGGACACCGATTTTATTTCTGAAGAGTACTTGCATATACAGGAGCTCGATAACATCAAAATAGAGCGATAATTGAAAGTTAACTGGTTTATTGTCGCGATTTTTGTTGCGATTATTATCGCGTATTTCCTTCCGCAGGGGAATGAAATTCTTCCGCTAACCACCATTATTGATATTGGAATTGGACTGATCTTCTTTTTCTACGGATTAAAATTATCTCCTTCAGAATTTAAAGCGGGCCTTAAAAATTACCAATCCCATCTTATTATCCAGCTCACCACCTTTGTAGTTTTTCCCGTTTTGGCCCTGGCGTGCCTCCCGCTTTTTGAAGAAGGTACTTCTTCCCAGTTATGGATTGCCCTATTCTTTTTCGCCACATTGCCTTCAACAGTATCCTCATCTGTAGTAATGGTGTCTATCGCCAAAGGAAATATTCCAACAGCCATTTTTAACGCCAGCCTTTCAGGACTTATTGGAATTTTTGCCACCCCACTCTGGTTAGGAATTTTTCTTCAGAATTCCACCAATTTTGAATTTGGGAATGTACTGCTAAAATTATTTCTACAGATTATCCTGCCATTAATAGCAGGCTTGTTTTTTCAGAAAATCGTAGGTGATTTTGTACAAAAGCACGGGAAAAAATTCGGCTTGATAGATAAATCAACTATAATTCTTATAATTTATTCCAGCTTCAGCAACTCTTTTACTTCCAGTATTTTCCAAACAGTAAGTGTGGGAGACCTGCTAAAGCTTTTTGGGTTAATCGTCCTTTACTTTTTTATAATTTACTATGGCCTTAATGCCCTTTGCAACGCCCTTAATTTTGATGTTGAGGATAAAATTGCCACGCAGTTCTGCGGAACAAAGAAATCGCTTGTACATGGCTCTGTGATGGTAAAAGTGATTTTTGGAGGTGCGGCAGCCACCGGGCTTCTGCTTTTGCCCATTATGCTTTTTCACTCTCTTCAGTTAATTGTTATTGCCTATTTCGCGGAAGGATATAGAAAACGAAAAATTTAAAGTTCAGGTCAATAAATTCACATTCTGCTTATAAATTTTTTCAGAATCTTCTATCTTTATTAAAATTTTAAAAATGAAGGATAAGCTCTTCGGCTTAATTATTTTCTCTGCTATCTTCTGGTCCTGCCAGGAGAAAAAGGAAGAACAAAAGGCCGAAACAACTAATACGCAGGTCATTGTTGAAGAGAAGGAAACTATTCCACAAAAACAATGTTTTCTTTACGCTAATGATAATGACACCATTAACCTGGGATTGGAAATATTAGGAGACCAGGTAACGGGATATTTGATGTATCATCTTGCTGAAAAAAACAAAAATACCGGAGAGATTGTGGGAGAAATGAAAGGTGACACGCTTTTTGCCGAATACTTCTTTTCTTCGGAAGGCAGGGAATCCAAGAGGGATGTTTTTTTTTTGAAAGATGAAAAAAGCATTATTGAAGGGCATGCCGAGATGGAGCAAACAGAAGAAGGCATGAAATTTATAGAGAATCCTGATATAAATTTTGACCACAATATTGTACTCCAAAGAACCAACTGTGGCGTTAATTAACTCAGAAACCTGCCAATATTCACAATATTAACAGTAAATAATATCCAGCCAATTATAAGCAGCAGCCCGCCCAGAGGAGTTACCGGTCCCAAAAACCTGAGTTTTTTCCCTGCCGCATCGCTAAGCACCAATCCGTAAATACTAAAAGAGAACAGAAAAACACCTATAATAAAACACCAGGCAGTTAGTTGTTGACCCAAATTAAGAAAAGGAAAGGCTATTCCTGTTATTATAAGAATTACAGCATGATACATTTGATATTTAACCCCGGTTTCAAAACTCTTTAATTGCTCTTCATTTAATCGCTTTTTGAGGGCATGTGCACCAAAGGCACCAAAAACCACCGCTAAAGTACCATAAATACCGCCAAATGTTAAAACAAGCTCTTTCATTGCTAAAATTTAGTAAAAATTGAGGACCACGCGACTAGTGGCCGATGCAAAAAATACAATTTATTGCTATATTGATTCCAAAATGTATAGTTATGAAAAAAGTTTTATTTATCGGAATTTTTTGTTCCATGTTAATTATGAGTTGTAGTCCCAATGTTGTGGGTACCTGGAATATTGACCGCTACGAAGTGGATAACCAGAAAGGCCAGAATTTTACAACCCGCAATGCCGGGGAATTGGTAATAAACAAGAACGGCACTGGTGAAAAAAATGTGGAATACAATATGTTCCAAAACGAATTTAGCGATGCACAGGATTTTAGATGGACCATGCAGGGCGATGACCTGATTACCATTACCAGCACCAACTCTTATGAAAATTCAGATTTTGATAAAACATGGATAATGGTCACCAACAAAAAGAAAGAACAGGTTTGGAAATCTACCGATGGTAAAAATTCGGTTCAGGTTTTAGAATTAAGCAAGAAATAATGCTTTAACATATCAGAAGAACGAAAAACGGCCGCTATAAAGCAGCCGTTTTTTTGCGTTAAGATTTTAGTTCCTATTTACTCAGGTACATCTTCCGTCGCGAATAAAGATCATAAAATGCATCATCTTTCAGACTGTCGATAAACAGGATACTTTCTCCCGTACTTTTCATTTCCGGGCCAAGCTGCTTATTAACCTTCTGGAATTTATTAAATGAGAAAACCGGCTGCTTAATGGCATAGCCATCCAGCTTCGGGTTAAAATTAAAATCCCTCAGCTTCTTCTCTCCCAGCATGATCTTGGTTGCATAATTCACATAAGGCTCCTTATAAGCTTTGGCAATAAAAGGAACTGTTCTGGACGCCCGCGGATTGGCTTCAATTATATAAACCTTTTCATCTTTTATGGCAAACTGGATATTGATAAGGCCAACAGTATTCAGCGCGAGCGCGATTTTTCTGGTATGGTCCTTAATCTGCTGCATTACCAGGTCTCCAAGATTAAAAGGAGGAAGCAGCGCATTTGAATCTCCGGAATGGATCCCACAGGGTTCAATATGTTCCATGATCCCTATAATATAAACATCTTCCCCATCACAAATAGCATCGGCTTCGGCTTCTATAGCGCCGTCCAGGTAATGGTCCAGTAAAAGTTTATTATTGGGTATTTTCCTTAGAAGATCTACCACAGTCTCTTCCAGCTCATTCTTATTGATTACAATCTTCATTCCCTGGCCGCCAAGCACATAAGAAGGCCTTACCAATATTGGAAAATCAAGCTGATCTGCAAGTGCAAGTGCTTCCTCGGCATTCTCGGCGGTACCAAATTCAGGATAAGGAATGTCGTTTTCCTGCAGTAATCTTGAAAAACTTCCGCGATCTTCAGCTAGATCCAGCGCCTTAAAGCTGGTTCCCATTATCTTTATGCCATAACGGTCCAGTTTTTCAGCAAGTTTAAGGGCTGTTTGCCCTCCCAGCTGCACGATTACCCCTTCCGGGTTTTCATGCCTGATAATATCATAAATATGCTCCCAGAACACCGGTTCGAAATAGAGCTTATCGGCAATATCAAAGTCGGTTGAAACCGTTTCCGGGTTACAATTAATCATGATGGTTTCATAACCGCATTCGGCTGCCGCAAGCACTCCGTGAACACAACTGTAATCAAACTCAATCCCCTGGCCTATTCTGTTTGGTCCTGACCCAAGGACTACGATTTTCTTTTTATCGCTCGATGTACTCTCATTGGACACATATCTTTTTCCATCAGCGGTTTCAATTTCAGCCTCAAAAGTGGAATAATAGTATGGAGTCTCAGCTTTAAATTCTGCAGCGCAGGTGTCTACCAATTTATAAACCCTGCTAATTCCCAATTCTTCACGCCTGCTATGCACCTCACTTTCTAAACATTTCAGCATAAAGGCAATCTGCCTGTCGGCAAAACCTTTTTGTTTAGCTTCCAGGAAAAGATCTTTAGGAAGGCTGTTGATATCATATTTTGAAACTTCAACTTCCAGGGCAAAAAGTTCCTCATACTGCTTAAGGAACCACATATCGATTTTTGTAATTTCATGGATGCGGCTTAGGGGGATACCTGCCTGTATCGCATCATAAATCACAAAAACCCTGTCCCAGCTTGGATTGGTGAGTTTATCAATAATTTCATCATACTTGGTGTAGCCTTTACCATCGGCACCAAGTCCATTTCTCTTAATTTCAAGAGATTGGGTTGCTTTATGCAAGGCTTCCTGGAAAGAACGTCCTATTCCCATTACCTCTCCCACAGATTTCATCTGAAGGCCCAATGTGCGCTCGCTTCCTTCAAATTTATCAAAATTCCAACGAGGAATTTTCACGATCACATAATCCAGGGAAGGTTCAAAAAGCGCTGAAGTAGTTTTTGTAATTTGATTTTCCAGCTCATCAAGAGTATAACCCATCGCCAGCTTGGTGGCTACTTTGGCAATAGGATAACCTGTAGCCTTTGAGGCCAATGCTGAAGAACGGGAAACCCGCGGATTTATCTCTATGGCATAAATTTCTTCCTGCTCATCTGGACTCACGGCGAATTGAACATTACAGCCTCCTGCAAAATCCCCAATGCTGCGCATCATTTTGATAGCAAGGTCCCGCATACGCTGGTAAGCGGTATCACTTAGCGTCATGGCCGGCGCAACGGTAATGGAGTCCCCGGTATGAATGCCCATAGGATCCATATTTTCTATGGTACAAATAATTACAACATTATCATTCTTGTCCCGCAGCAACTCCAGTTCATATTCCTTCCAGCCAAGTAACGCCTTATCGATCAAAACTTCATGAATTGGTGAAGCTTCAAGGCCATAGGTTAACATTTCTTCAAAATCTTCCTGGCGATGAACAAAACCTGCTCCGCCTCCCCCGAGGGTGAAAGAAGCCCTTATCACCAAAGGAAAACCAAATTCCTGAGCCACTTCTTTCCCCTGAAGGTAAGAAGTCACCGTTTTGGCCGGTGCAACAGGAATTCCGATTTTACCCATTAATTGTTTAAACTTTTCACGGTCCTCACAAATGTTGATTGCATCTATATCAACTCCTATCAATTTTACCCCAAAATCTTTCCAGATCCCTTTATCTTCAGCCTCTATACATAAATTAAGGGCAGTCTGGCCTCCCATGGTGGGAAGCACCGCATCTATTTCAGGATGTTCTCTCAAAATCTCCACAATAGATTTCGTGGTAAGCGGCTTCAGGTAAACATGATCGGCCATGGAAGGATCGGTCATGATAGTAGCCGGATTGGAATTAATAAGTACGGTTTCCACTCCATCTTCTCGCAAAGACCGAAGTGCTTGTGTTCCGGAATAATCGAATTCACAGGCCTGGCCAATCACAATGGGACCCGAGCCTATTATTAAAATACTTTTGAGGTTGTTGTTTTTGGGCATCTGGAAGTTTATTTGGTTATAAAAGTAAGAAGCTATTGGGTATAAAAAAAGGCGTTACTTAAAAAGTAACACCTTTATTATTTTCGATATTAAAAAACCATTAGTGCTTGTGTCGGTTCTCAGAAGATACAGATAATTTTTTTCTGCCTTTGGCCCTTCTTCTGGCCAGGACTTTTCTACCGTTCACACTAGCCATACGCTCTCTAAAGCCATGCTTATTTTTTCTTTTTCTCTTAGATGGTTGAAACGTTCTTTTCATTTTAAATATCTTTAATCTTCTGTGAAATCTCTTTTAAAAGCAGTTCCTAAAACTGCGTGCAAATATACAAAGCTTTTTAACTCTTCCAAACACTAAATGGAAATAATTTTTAATTGTTTTTATTACCTTTGCCGCCTGCAAAACAAAGAGAAGCATGTTTAATAAGAATATCAAATTAGTTTTAGCCGGATTGATAATCCTTTGGGCCTTCTGGCAGTTTTTTGAAGGGAATATTGGAAACGGAATAGCCCTTATTCTGCTGGCGGGAATTTTTGTTTTCCTTTATTTTAAAAATGAAATGATTCTTCTGGCTTTTCTCAGGCTGCGGAAGCAGGATTTTGACGGCGCAAAGAAATGGCTGGACAAAATAAAAAACCCTGAAAGCGCTTTTACTAAAAAACAACAAGGTTATTACTGGTACCTGCACGGATTGATGCTTTCGCAAACCAATATTACCCAGGCTGAAAAATACTTCAAAAAAGCCATTCGACTTGGCCTTTCCATGGACCAGGATTTGGCTATGGCCAAACTAAACCTTGCAGGCATCGCTATGACCAAGCGAAGAAAAAGGGAAGCTACTAATTTACTTGCCGAAGCGAAGAAGCTTGATAAGCATGGCATGTTAAAAGATCAGATTAAAATGATGAAGCAGCAAATGAAGAAAATTTAAGCGCTTTTCTTCCAGGATAAAGCTACACTCCCTTCATTTACCCGATATTCCTGTCCTTTAACGAAAATATTTCTGCACGGCCTATCCCTGGCATACCTTTGCAATTCAACAGGCCAGCCAGGAATGCATGAAGAAATTTTTACTCTTACTTCTTTTCATCACCGGGTTAAACGCCCATTCCCAGGAGGAGAATAGCACAAAAATCTATTTCTCCCAGGCGCTTTATTACCATTTACCAAAATATGAAGCCCGCGCAAAAAAAGCCTATAGGTTTAATGATTATGAAAGAGGCCGGTTTTTATTCGATTCCCTTGTAAATAATTGCCTTCGATATACTTATATCGATAACTTTAAATTTTACCGCTTAAATAAGAAGCCCGTTCATATATACGATTTTAAAAAACCCGTGTACCTGATTACTTATGCTTCCTGGTGTATCCCGGAAAAAGGTGAAATTCCGGCAATTAATGAACTTGCTAAAAAATACGAAGACAAAGTAAAATTTGTTGTGCTCTTCTGGGACAAAGCAGAAACCGCTAAAAAGTTATCTGAAGAATTCAATAAAAAAGTTTCTGTGGTATATATAGATGAAGCTCAAAACAATGATCCCTTTACTATTAAAAACCTCAAACACTCCCTTGGCCTGCCAACCTGTTTTCTTATTTCAGAAAACAATCAGATTATGGACATAAGAAGGAGTGTTTTTCTCCCTTACAATACTCCCCGGGAGGAATCTTACGAGCGCAACTACAAATCTATGGAAGAGGGGATTTCCAGCCATCTCACCGGCAGCTCCCGTGAGAATGAAATGGCCAATCTTCTTCCTTTAGAACAGTAACGGTTATTTTATTTCTGGATAATATCCTTCTTCGGGAATATCTATTTCATACTTTTTTCTTGAAGCATTATTCAGGTGATCGTCCCTTAACCACGGATTATGAATCTTCAGTATTTTATAATTAATGCCGAATTGCTTTGCGAAATCAGGGAAATCATGCACCACGGTATCTACTTCAACCTTAAAAGTAGGAATATAAGCATACAGATCATCTTCTTCTAAATCGAATCCATACTTCTCCGGAGAAGACATAATCTCCTTTAACGCCAGTAAACGAAAAACGTATCTTCCGGTTTCTTCCCCAAGAAGCAAATCATAATAATCTGTAACTTTTTGCCTTTCCAGCTGCCTGGATATTCCCGCATTACCGGCATTGTAAGCTGAAGCAGCCAGGGTCCAGGATCCAAATTTCTCCTTCGCTTTTTTCAGATATTCCGCAGCAACACGGGTGGATTTTTCAATATTATAACGCTCGTCTACATTATTATTGATTTCCAGGCCATAATCTTTACCGGTGCCTTCCATAATTTGCCAAAAACCAATCGCTCTTGCCGGGGAAACCGCCTGTGTAAGGCCACTTTCAATAACAGCAAGATATTTAAAGTCCTCTGGCACTCCCTCTTCTTTTAAAATAGGTTCAATAATAGGAAAATATTTGTTCGCCCTTTTCATAAGCAGCAGCGCATTAGACTGCCAGTAGGTGTTCACCAGTAATTCCCTGTCCAGCCTTTCATAAACATCCGGATCTTCCAAAGGCACCGTTTCTCCTGCAAAATCTATATCCCGCGGAACTTCCAGGGCTTTAATCCGATAGTTTTGCGCCACACTTTTATCTGGTACAGAATCCATTTTTACACCATCTATGGCATCAACCGGAAAATCCTGCACCGCGTTTATACTTACAGCACATACTGTTAAAATTCCAACAATAATAAGCCCCTTCTTTAAATACTCCATAATCTTTCTACACTTAATGATTTATTTCTTCCATTTTTCCTTTCAGAATGATCTGCGGAAGGTGTTCGTTAAACCAGCGAAAACGGTTTATTACCATAACATGGGTACCGCCCTCCACCTTTATGTAATCCTGAATATTTTTCGCAGGGAAGATTTCATCTTTATCCCCATGAATATGTATCAATTTTTTATCTACTTCCTCACAATCCCAAAGCACCGTGTTTTTAATTGCCCAGTTTATATAACGTTTATCCCGGACGGATAAATACTGCCGGTACAGTTTTGCCCTTTTTTTAAGGTAAGTACCAAAGGCCACCTTTTCAAAATGATCTACAAAATTCAAAAGGCCTGTGGGAAGAAGTTTAAAAGCTCCTGTTTTTGCTGCGAATTTCATTGTCCCAGGCAATTCTGCTTTGCACTTTACACTTGAAATTATTATGAGCCGGTAAACATCTATATATTTACTCATCTCCTGAACAAGAATTCCGCCAAAACTAACACCAATTAAAACAGGATTCTTATGCTTAATAAACCCATTCATCCGGATGGCATATTCTTTTAAAGATTCTCCTTTTTCCGGAATAATCCACTTTAAATAATGAACTTTAAATTGCTCCTGCGGAAGTTGGATATGCTCAAAAATAGAAGGGTTCGCTGCCATTCCAGGCATAAAATATACATGCAAAACTTCTTTTTTCTCTGCCATTCAATTACTTTCCAGGTATCCACTGAAGCTGACCTCAAAATTAAAGCAATTTTATGTTCTATTACAAGAGCCGGGGAATTTATCTTTGAGAAATTTATGTAAATCAGGATTTTTGGTCCTACACCTGGAAACAGAGAGCTAAAAGTTTGCCATTAAGCTGCAGGTTCTAATTTTAAATCCTTAAATTTGAGGATCATCAAAACACTCAACGCTACTTCTTCACGTTTTAACATTTTTTAAACTTTGGTATATAATTTGAAGCTAACAAAGCGGTTTCAGGACAATTTTAATTACCGAAGCCCCTTTTTTGAAATTTGTGCAGGAATTGCAGATTTTTTTAAAAGCAGTTCTTCTAATTCCATTTTTAATTAAAACCTATATAAGATGAGTGATGAAATAAAGATAACCGATAATGAATTCCTGAGACAATTTGAGACCACCATTGATGAGGAATTGGCTACTATAGAATACTCCCAACAGGAAAGAAAAATATTTCTCACCAAAGTACTTATGTCTGAAAATTTAAGAAATGACGGCTATTTGGAACCGTTTATTGAAACAGTTCTAAAGGAAATAAAGGAAAGGAACACACGCGTTATGCCTACAAGTCCTGAAATAGCCAAATTTATGCGCAGAAACCGAAGAAAATATAAAGACCTTCTCCCGGTAGGAATTAACATCTAGTTAAACCGCAACTGCCTGCGGTTTATGCACAAAATCAAACCGCACAAGGCCGTCTTCATCAATTTCCTTTAATTCAACTTCGTGTAAAGTATTGACAAGGGCAGGATTCCATGGCGCTTTTACTTTTACGTAATTTTCAGTAAAACCATGGATGTAGCCCTTTTTGTTTTCACCTTCAAAAAGAACGCTTGCTTTATTCCCTATCTGGCTTTCATAAAAAGCTCTTCTTTTTTTAGCTGAAAGGCCACGCAGCATTTTACTTCTTTTTTTCCTGACTTTTACCGGTACCACCTGATCCATTTCGGCGGCCGGGGTATTGTCTCTTTCAGAATAGGTGAATACATGCAAATAGGAAATATCCAGCTCATTCAGGAAATTATAGGTTTCCAGGAAATGCTCATCTGTCTCACCCGGGAAACCAACAATTACATCCACACCAATACAGGCATCAGGCATAACAGCTTTTATCTGCTCTACCCTGTTTACATAAAGTTCACGCATATACCTGCGCCGCATGGCTTTAAGGATATCATTACTTCCGCTTTGCAAAGGAATATGAAAATGCGGCACGAAAGAATTACTCTCTGCAACAAAATCTATGGTTTCATTTTTCAGAAGATTAGGTTCAATAGAAGAAATGCGCAGGCGCTCAATTCCTTCTACTTCGTCCAGCGATTTTACCAGGTCTAAAAAAGTATGCTGATGCTTTTTATTGCCAAATTCCCCTTTACCGTAATCGCCGATATTCACGCCGGTAAGCACTATTTCTTTAATTCCTTTTGCTGAAATTTCAGCCGCATTGTTCAGCACATTCTCAAGCTTATCGCTTCGGGAAATCCCCCTGGCCAGTGGAATGGTGCAATAAGTGCATTTATAATCACAGCCATCCTGCACTTTTAAAAAAGCCCGGGTACGGTCACCAAAAGAATAGGAACCTACGTAAAAATCGGCTTCCTGAATTTCGCAGGAATGGATTTCCCCGAAATCATTTTTGGATAAATCGTTAAGATAATCGGTGATTTTAAATTTTTCAGTAGCGCCCAAAACCAGGTCAACACCATCTACAGCGGCAAGTTCTTCCGGTTTAAGCTGCGCATAACAACCCACACCTATTACAAACGCATTTTCGTTCACCTTTTGCGCCTGTTTTACAATGGTCTTAAAGCGTTTATCGGCATTATCGGTCACCGAACAGGTATTGATCACGTAAATATCGGCTTCTTCAGAAAAATCCACCCGCGCAAAGCCTTCATCTTTGAAAGACCTTGCGATAGTTGATGTTTCCGAAAAATTGAGCTTACAGCCCAGGGTATAAAAAGCTACTTTTTTTCCATTCATAAATCAGCCGTTTTTTATTCCAAATCTCATTCTGCCAAAGAGTTTGCAAATATACCAACTATAATTCTCTTAATAAAACAAGCACCTGAAAGGAGGAAGATAAAATCTAAAAAAATCGTAAATTAACTAAAAATAGACCACATAAGTTATGGAAGCACAAGAGGAGCCATTGTAAGCCAAAAAAATAACCGGAGAGAAAGAAAGTCGAAAATAAAAAAATGGAGTAAAATGACTGGCGCTAATGTAGATGGTATTCACTCGTATACAAAGTTGCCTCCAGAAGAGCTACAAAACCTCAGGAATAAGATCTCTTCAGAAAATCGTTTACGCCAACGTAAAATACTTGCATTAACTGCTGTTTTTACCCTCCTGTTAGGATTTGTTTTTTACTATTTCATGTTTTAAAAACTACGAGATTTTATAATTTTCAAATTAACACATTTTCAAATTCTCAAATTTAACCTAATCCCTTCGCCATTTTTTGGTTTCCTCAAAAACATGTTCCAGAATGGCTTTATCTTCTTCAGTAAACTCCACGTTTCTTCTTTTCATCACCAGTTCTGCCACCTCAAATGCTTTTTGGGTTTTATAGGTAGTGGTTCCGGCACTTCCACCCCAGCTAAAGCTTGGTACAAAATTCCGCGGAAATCCCGCCCCGAAAATATTTGCGCTCACCCCTACCACTGTGCCGGTATTAAACATCGTGTTGATCCCGCATTTGCTATGATCTCCCATCATGAGTCCGCAAAACTGAAGTCCTGTAGAAGCAAACCTTTCACTCTCATAATCCCAAAGGCGCACTTCAGCATAATTATTTTTGAGATTGGAGTTATTAGAATCTGCCCCAATATTACACCATTCCCCCAGCACCGAATTTCCCAGAAAACCATCATGCCCCTTATTCGAATTTTGCATAACCACCGAATTGTTGATCTCTCCACCAGCTTTACAACCCGGCCCAATAGTAGTAGGACCATAAATTTTCGCTCCCATTTTTAAAACAGCGGCTTCGCCAATTGCAAAAGGGCCGCGTATAAGGCTTCCTTCCAATACCTGGGCATCTTTGCCAATGTAAATTGGCCCGCCGGATGCGTTTAAAGAACAAAACTCTACGGAAGCACCTTCTTCAATAAAAATATCAGCGGCATTTATTACATGATTGGATTCCGGAATATCCCGGGAGCTTCTGCCTTCGGTAAGCAAATCGAAATCGGCTTTAATTGCCTCCCCGTTTTTAGAAAAAATATCCCAGGTATGCGCGATAAAAAAGGGCTCTTCTGCTAGTTCTACATGTTCAAAATCATCAAAATTAACCTCCTGGTTTTCCTTTACAAAAAACGCCACAATTTCTTCTTCATAAAATATCGCCTGCTGTTCTTTAAGATCTTTAACCTGTTCCACAAGTGCAGGTGTTGGCAGAAAAGCAGCATTAATCATTACATTCTCTTCCATTTCCACCATTGGCCATTTTTCTGCCAGGTAATCTTCAGTAACAGTAGAAGTGGTATTGCCCAGCCAGTTTTCCCATTTTTCACGAATAGTGAGAATTCCAATACGTAAATCGGCAACCGGGCGGGTAAAGGTAAACGGCAGCAGTTGATTTCTATAGGAGCCGTCAAATAAAATATAGTTCATTTTCAGCAAAATTTTTTGAAGTTATACAGATATATCTGTACAACTGGAAAATAAAAAAGGCCGCCTTAGAGACAGCCTTATATATTGTTAAATTTCAGGAAAAAATTATTTTTTCTTGAACTTCGCGTATTTGTTCTTGAATTTGTCAATTCTACCTGCACTATCCACAAGTTTGGATTTACCAGTGTAGTATGGATGAGAAGTTCTTGAGATCTCTAACTTCACCAAAGGATACTCAGTTCCGTCAATATCAATTGTTTCTCTTGTTTTCGCTGTAGATTTAGTTAAAAATACATCTTCGTTAGACATATCTTTAAACGCTACTAATCTATAATTTTCCGGATGGATTCCCTGCTTCATCGCTTTTAACTTTTGTTTTTCGAGCTGCAAATTTAATTATTTCATACATAAAAACAAGCACATCTTCAAAGTTTTTTAAAATATGTGTGTGTAACGTTTTACTATATTTGTTTACTAATACTCCATAAAACTAATCAATCTTTAAAACATATGGAAACTGAAAACACATCTCCCGGCAAAGTTGGCTTAAACTATGGAATTATCCTGGGACTGATTATCGTTGTAATACAGGTAATCATGTATGTTACGGGAATGGCCCTTGAAGGAGTACAATGGCCTATTTACATTTATTATGTAATCTTTGCAGCGCTTATCTTTGCAGCAATTAATGCTTTCAAGAAGAGTAATAATGGCTATTTAAGTATGTCTCAAGCTTTAAAAACCGGAGTGGCTGCAGCAGTTATAAGCGGCCTTATATTTTTGGTATACAGCATCCTGTTGGTATATGTTATCGAGCCCGGATATAGCGAACAGGTAATTGATGCTACCAGGGACAAACTAGCTGAAACTGGCAACATGACCGACGAACAGATAGAAATGACACTGGAATGGGTAGAATATGGCACTAATCCTTTTATAGGTGGAGCTATTTGGATAGGTTTGAGCGCTCTAATGGGGTTAATTTATTCCTTAATTGGTGGAGCTATTATGAAAAATAAGAACCCGTACGAAGCATAAGTTTATGCAAATATCCATCGTCATTCCTCTTCTAAATGAAGAGCAATCCATAGTGGAATTATATAATTGGATCGTAAAGGTATTACGGTCCAATACCTTTTCTTATGAGATTATTTTTATTGATGATGGTAGTACAGATGATTCCTGGAATGCGATAGAAGCCCTTTCCCGAAACGATAAATCTGTAAAAGGCATAAAATTTAACCGCAACTATGGAAAATCCCAGGCGCTGCACGCGGGGTTTCTACAAGCACAGGGAGAAGTAATCATTACCATGGATGCAGACCTTCAGGACAATCCTGAAGAAATCCCGGAACTTTACCGCATGATTCGGGAAGAAAATTACGATCTGGTTTCGGGCTGGAAAAAGAAACGCTACGATAATGTGCTCTCCAAAAATATTCCCTCCAAGGTATTCAATGCCGCGGCAAGAAAAACTTCAGGGGTAAAACTGCACGATTTTAACTGCGGCCTTAAAGCTTACCGTAAAGCAGTTGTAAAAAATATTGATGTTTATGGAGAGATGCACCGTTATATTCCCGTGCTGGCGAAAAATTCCGGTTTTACAAAAATAACCGAAAAAGAAGTACAGCACCAGGCCCGGAAGTATGGAAAAACCAAATTTGGTGTGGAACGTTTTATCAATGGTTTCCTGGACCTCATCACCATCTGGTTCTTGTCAAAATTTGGAAGACGCCCCATGCACCTGTTTGGAGCGCTGGGAGTTTTAATGTTTATATTTGGATTTATCTCTGCCGGCTGGATAGGAATTTCGAAACTCTATAAGCTTTACCACGGGCTCCCCAATGTACTGGTTACCTCCAATCCATGGTTTTACATTGCCCTTACAGTGATGGTTATTGGGAGCCAGTTATTCCTGGCGGGATTTCTCGGCGAACTTATATTAAGGTCTAAAAGAGAAAAAGAACGTTATTTAATTAATAAAACCACCGGAAATTTTTAACTTCATCATTATTTTTGTTCGTAAATAATATAAAGTATGGCACAGATAAAACCCGAAATACGCACCAAAGCCGAAGCATGGCTTACCGATATATTTGATAAGGAAACCAAGAAAAAAATTAACAACCTGCTGGAAAGCAATCCGCAGGAACTGGAAGAGAGTTTTTATAAAAACCTGGAATTTGGTACTGGTGGAATGCGCGGAATTATGGGTGTGGGCACAAACCGTATCAATAAATATACACTCGGAAAAAACACCCAGGGATTATCTGATTTTTTGAAAAAAGAATTTTCCGGGGAAAAACCCAAAGCTGCAGTAGCTTACGATTGCAGGAACAACAGTAAAGAACTGGCACAGGTGGTGGCCGATGTTTTTTCGGCTAACGGAATAGAAGTATACCTTTTTTCAAACTTAAGGCCTACGCCAGAATTGTCTTTTGCAGTAAAACATCTTAATTGTCACTGCGGAATTGTACTTACTGCCAGTCACAACCCGCCGGAATACAATGGCTACAAAGTTTACTGGCAGGATGGCGGCCAGCTGGTGCCACCACAGGATAAGGATTTAGTGGAAGTGATCAATGCCACGGAATATGGAGACATAAATTTTGAAGCAAAAAAAGAGCTTATCCATACTATAGATACAGAAGTTGACAAGGTTTTTACCGAAGCTTCGGTTAAAAATGGCAGTTTTGATACTTCAGCTTCCGCCAGGGAAAACCTCAGCATCGTTTTTACTTCCCTTCATGGGACTTCCATCACACTTGTTCCCGATGTACTGGAAAAAGCAGGTTTTAAAAATGTAAATATCGTCCAGGAGCAAAAAGAACCTGACGGCAATTTTCCCACGGTAAAATCTCCAAACCCGGAAGAGCCCGAAGCACTTAAGATGGCACTGGAACTTGCACATAAAAAGAATGCCGATATCGTGATTGGAACAGATCCCGATTGCGACCGCCTTGGAGTGGCGGTTCGAAACCTTGAAGGAAAAATGACGCTGCTTAATGGTAATCAAACCATGTTGGTGATGACATGGTTTCTACTGGAGCAATGGAAAAAAGAAAGTAAGCTGGACGGTAATGAATTTGTAGCCTCCACAATTGTTTCTACCCCAATGCTCAAAAATATTGTGGAATCTTACAATGTGGCATATCACGAAGTACTTACCGGCTTTAAATGGATAGCCAAACTTATTAAAGACCATCCCGAGCTTGATTTTGTTGGTGGTGGTGAGGAAAGTTTTGGTTACATGGTTTCTGATTTTGTACGGGACAAGGATGCCGTTACCTCTACCCTCCTCGCCTGCGAGATCGCGGCCAAAATGAAGGAAGAAGGCAGTTCTTTTTATCAGAAACTCATAGAACTTTATACCGAATATGGCCTTTATCGCGAAGAACTCATTTCCCTGGTTAAAAAAGGAATTGAAGGCGAAAAGGAAATCAGGCAAATGCTGGTTGACCTGCGGGAAAACCCCTGGGAAGAGATAGATGGTGAAAAAGTGGTTTTAATTGAAGATTATCAGGCTTCCACCAAAAGAAACCTTCAGGATCATTCCGAAGAAAAAATAGATATTCCAAAATCCAATGTACTTATTTATTATACTGAAAGTGGTACAAAAATCGCTGCCCGCCCCAGTGGGACCGAACCTAAGATCAAGTTCTACATTAGTGTAAATGCAGACCTTGATAGAGTTGAAAATCATAAGAAAGTAAACCAGGAATTAGCCGACAAAGTTTCAAGAATAAAACAAGAACTTCAATTGGGCTAATCCCTATACGCCTATGTCATATTTTAGAAAAGTACTTCAGTTCGCGAAGCCTTACAAGCGTTTCGCGATACTGAATATTATTTCCAATATTTTTTACGCCATTTTTAGCACCCTCGCTTTTCTGGCTTTTATCCCTATGCTCCAGGTGCTTTTTCAGGAAGAGGAACCCATCCTGGCAGAACCGCAATGGAACGGCAGTTTTGGAACCTTTAAGGATTATGCCAGTGATTATGCTAATTATTTCCTTAACCAGCGGGTGGAGGAATACGGGCAAATTTCAGCCTTAATCACTATTTGTGTACTGGTAATTATCCTATTCCTTTTAAAAAACCTGTTTAACTATCTTGCGATGTATTTTATTGCAAATCTCAGGAATGGGATGTTGAGGGATATCAGGAACAAGATTTACGATAAAATTATTGAATTACCTGTTTCTTTTTTTTCTGAAAAACGAAAAGGGGATTTTATTTCCAGGATTACCAGTGATGTACAGGAAATCCAATCATCATTTCTAAGCATGTTAGAAATGTTCATCAAAGAGCCGCTTACGCTTATTTTCACGCTCATTGCGATGATCGCCATAAGCCCTAAATTAACTTTATTTGTCTTTATATTTTTACCACTTGCCGGCCTTCTTATTTCTTCAATAGGAAAAAAACTGAAAGCAAAATCCACCAGTGCGCAGCAGGAAAATGCCACTTTTCTCTCTCTGGTAGAGGAAACTCTTTCCAGCCTCAAGATTATTAAAGGTTTTAATGCTGAAGACAGGTTCAGGCATAAATTCAGAAGCAGCACCGGCAGGCTTAACAGAATTCTGAATTCCCTCCTGCACCGGCAGGATTTGGCTTCTCCTATGAGCGAATTTCTTGGAGTTGTGGTGATAACAGTAATTCTTTGGTTTGGTGGCAATATGGTTTTAATAGACCAAACTATGGATGCCTCTACTTTTATTGGTTTTCTCGTACTAACTTACAATATCCTGACTCCTGCCAAAGCAATTTCAAAAGCCACCTATAGCATTCAAAAAGGTAATGCCAGTGCCGAAAGGATCCTGGAAATTATTGAGACACAGAGCAATATTAAGGACAGGGAAAATGCGATTGAGAAACATTCTTTTGATTCAGATATACAAATTGATAATATTTCCTTTAGGTATGAAAAGGAGAAAGTACTGAAGAACTTTTCCCTGCAGGTAAAGGTGGGGGAAACTGTGGCCCTGGTAGGCCAGTCCGGGAGTGGAAAGTCAACCATTGCCAACCTTATTACCCGGTTTTACGATGTGAATGAGGGCGGAATAAAATTGGATGGTGTCGATATTCGGGATATTTCCAAAGCTTCTTTAAGGAATCTTATGGGCCTTGTTACCCAGGACTCCATTTTGTTTAATGATACCATCAGGAACAATGTGGGGCTGGGGAAAGAAGATGCCACGGAAGCCGAGATTATAGACGCTCTTAAAGTTGCCAATGCCTGGGAATTCGTAAAAGACCTGCCGCAGGCTTTAGATACCAATATTGGGGACAGCGGAAATAAACTTAGTGGCGGACAAAAACAAAGGCTTTCTATCGCGCGGGCCGTACTTAAGAATTCTCCAATCATGATTTTGGATGAGGCGACCTCGGCTTTGGATACCGAGAGTGAAAAATTGGTTCAGAAAGCCCTGGAAAACATGATGAAGAACCGTACTTCTATTGTTATTGCGCACCGTCTTTCCACTATTCAAAATGCAGATAAAATTGTGGTGATGCAAAAAGGAGAAGTTGTGGAAGCCGGACGGCATGAAGAACTTCTGGCTCAAAAAGGCAATTATCGCAAATTAGTCGAAATGCAATCTTTTGATTGATCTGGATGTAAATTCTTACAAGATAATTTATTTAAACTTTGAACAAATAAAAAATGGATGAAAGTAGGTTTCATCCATTTTTATAAAAGTCATTTCCATATTGGGGCTAATGAAAACAACATCTTTGATTCGATTTAACTTTGGGGCAAAAAAAGATTAAATCATTTCTGATGCTGTAAATATACAACTAAATTCCATTTTGCCAAGAAAAAAGTGTATTTCAACAGAAAAAAAAGCACTTTATCTGGTTATACATCCATTTTTGAATTAATTTTCCTACAATTTTCCATCTGTAAAGGCTGGAGTGACTACAAATTTTTAAATATCTTTAAGCCCGGAAGCAAAACAAGTATTGTTCAGCAAATTGAAAAGCAGTTGGATAAGTCTGAAAATGAATTAATAGAACGCCTGAAAACCAAAGCTACTGCGCAGGATGCTTTCCGGGAACTTGTTTCAATACATAAGGAAAGACTTTACTGGCACATCAGGAATATGGTAAAAAACCATGATGACACTGATGACATTCTTCAGAATACCTTCATTAAAATTTTTAAAAATATCCGTAACTTTAAAGGAGAAAGCAGGCTTTTTTCCTGGATGTACAGGATAGCAACCAACGAGGCGATCACATTTTTGAACAAAAAAGCAAGGAAGCTACAGATCACTTCAGAAGATTTACAGGAACAAATTATCTCCAACCTGGAAAGCGATGTCTATTTTGACGGAGGTGAGATTGAACTGAAACTGCAAAAAGCCATTAATAGCCTGCCCGCCAAACAGCAACAGGTTTTTAATATGAAATATTTTGAGGAATTAAAATACAGGGAAATGGCAGAAATTCTGGAGACCAGCGAAGGGGCACTTAAGGCCAGTTATCATATTGCCGCTAAAAAAATTGAAGAATTTTTGAAAACAAATTAAACCTTCTGTAAAAACGGAAGTCAAATAAACAAATGAAAACGAACAAGCTACCACACAAATCTAAATCGGGATTCAAAGTTCCCGATAAGTATTTTGAGGATCTCGAGGAGAGCCTTATGGATGGCTTATTCCCTGCATCAGAAGAACCTGTTCCTGAACAGGAAATTTCCAGCGGCTTTAAAACGCCAGAAAATTATTTTGAAAATTTTAATGTAGAGTTGCCTGCGCAGGAAGATTCCAGAGTAGTTTCTATTTTCAGCAGAAGAACACTTTATTATGTTGCCGGGATCGCAGCTGTTTTAATTGCCGTGTTTAGTGGCCTGTTTGTTGAAAATACCGCTAAGGCTTCCTGGGACAGCTTAGAACTTTCTGCGATAGAAAGTTATATACAAGAAGGATATCTGGACATGCCGGAGTCTGAAATAACCAGTTATCTATATGAAGATGGCTATGTGGTTGAAGATGCAGATTTCAAAAATGTTGATTCAAATGCTGTTGTAGATTATCTTGACGAGCATGTGGAAGACCCTACTTATATATTTGAACAATAATGAAAAAATCTTTACTTGTTTTTCTAATGTTTATCTGTTTTTGGCATTCTAATGCGCAGGAGGAGAGAGAACGCATTAAAGCCCTGAAAACGGCTTTTATTACCCAGGAATTGAATATGAGCAATAAAGTTGCTCAAAAATTCTGGCCTATTTACGAAGAATACGAGAATAAAAGAAGGCAGCTGCATGAAGAGGAGGACACCAAACTGCTGGATACGGAGTGTATAAATGACGAGCAGGCAGAAAAAATACTGGACGAGTACCTGGATATTGAAAGGCAGGAATATGTAATTAAAAAACAACTTTTTAAGGATCTTAAGGAAATTTTATCCACAAAAGAAATTATAAAATTGCACCGGCTGGAAGATGAATTCCACCGAAAATTAATTAGAGAGTATCGCGAAAGGAAAAAGCGCGAACAGGAAAATAGTAAAAAATAAAAACTTTAGATTTAGTTTTTTGGTTAGTTAGTTAGTAATTGTATTCCGGATAGCTTTTGTTGTCCGGAATACTTTTTTAGGCCCTTAACGAATTATCTGAAGATAAGCCTGGCTACCTTCCCCTGGCCTGCCGCGTATGCCGTAGAGTCATTTACAAACCTTAAAGTGTAAAAACCTTCCCCTGAAATTTCACTCCAGCTTTCCCCGCTATTTTTACTATAGGAAATACCAGTAAATCCTACCGTCACAATCTCTTTCCCCCCAGAATTTGGCACATACCGCACACCGCTTTTATAACCCGGCTCCTCCCCTTCTGCAATTAATTTCCATGTTTTGCCTCCATCGCGGGTAACGGCTTTATTGCCATTATTCCCTCCCGGCGCGGTATAATCTCCGCCTATAATTATTCCATTTTCAGCATCATAAAAATCCATGCTGTATCCTCCTTTGGTCGGTTCTCCCTGGAGCAGCGGAGTTTCAAAAACTTCCCAGTTTTTCCCTTTATCCGGAGAAAAGAAGATTCTTGATTTCATTCCGCCGGAAAGAATCCATGTTTTTCCTCCTTCTATGGTTATATTCGAATTGCTGGCGGCAAACGCGGCTTCCCCCTGCGCAGCTTCAGGTAAATTTTCACAGGAAATTTTATTCCAGGTATTGCCTCCATCGCGGGTTATTATAATAGAAAGGCAATTTTCGGTTGGATCGCCCATCGCTATGCCTTCCTCGTCGTTCCAAAAAGCCATGGCATCATAAAATACATTTTCATCCTCTTCCTTATACACCAGCTCCATTTTACCATTTTCACCGGTTTTATAGAGCAATGCGGGATTTCCCACACCAAGCATAAAAAAATCATTGGCAGTGCTTGCCACAGCCCGAAATTCCGGAGTAAGCGTATCATATTTCTGCACATTTGTTTTCCATGTTCCTTTTGCGGAATTATACAGGCCATAAGTGCCGTTATTGGCAGCAAAAACAAGGTTATTCCCAATAACTTCTATAGCTCTAATGCTCAAAGAATCATCCTGAAGAATATTTTTGATTTCAACTTCAGAAAAAAATGTCTCTGAAGGATTTTCAGATTTATCTTCAGATTTTGGATCAGACTTACAGGAAACAATAACAAGAATAATGAGGTACAGCAATTTTTTCATAAAATGATCTTCTAATTCCGGCGCCAGTTTTTTCGGCAATAAACCAAAGATAAATTTTTCCGAAGCAAAAAACCGTACCTTTGCAGCCTTAAAATTATTTTATGCGCTTACACAGAAACCTGGTTTTCGCGACCATAGATTCTTTATCTGAAATTTTTAACGAGGGAAAATATGCCGATAAGGTGATACAGGGCACCCTGAAAAGGGATAAACGCTGGGGTTCCCGCGACAGAAGTTTTATTGCTGAAACCACTTACGATATCGTACGCTGGAAAAGGCTTTATGCTGAAATTGCCGAAGTTAAAGAGCCTTTTTCCAGGGAAAACCTGTTTCGCCTTTTCGCCGTGTGGGCGACTTTGAGAGGAATTGAACTGCCGGATTGGAAACAAATTGAAGATACTCCAACCCGTAGAATTAAAGGAAGGTTTGACGCGTTGAGCAAAATCAGAAAGTTCAGGGAATCCATTCCAGACTGGCTGGACGAACTGGGAGTCGTAGAGCTGGGTGAAGACACCTGGACCAAAGAAATACATGCTTTAAATAATCTGGCGCCGGTAATTGTAAGAACAAATACGCTTAGAACCAATAAGGAAAACCTGAAACAGGAACTTCTAAAGGAGGAAATTGAAGCCTTTCCGGTAAAAAATTATCCTGAAGCGCTTGAACTTAAAGAAAGAGCTAATGTATTTAGAACCAAGGCTTTTAAAGATGGATTCTTTGAAGTGCAGGACGCTTCTTCACAACTGGTCGCTCATTTTCTTGAAGTTGAACCCGGGATGCGCGTGGTGGATACCTGTGCGGGAGCCGGCGGTAAAACGCTGCATCTGGCAGCTTTAATGGAAAATAAGGGACAAATTATCGCGCTGGATATTTTCGGAAATAAACTAAAAGAGCTTAAACGCCGCGCAAAACGTGCCGGAGCGCATAATATTGAGACCAGGGAAATTGATACCACCAAAGTTATTAAAAAGCTCCATAACAGTGCCGACCGGGTTTTAATTGATGCTCCCTGTAGTGGCCTCGGAGTGCTCAGCAGGAATCCTGATGCCAAATGGAAACTGGAACCAGAATTTATAGCCAAAATAAAAAACACGCAGGCCGATATTTTGAATCAGTATTCTAAAATTCTTAAGCCGGGAGGAAAAATGGTTTACGCCACCTGTTCAGTTTTGCCTTCTGAAAACCAGGAGCAGGTAGAAAATTTCCTGAATCGTGAGGAAGGAAAAGATTTCAAGCTCGTTAAAGATCAGAAAATTCTTTCTTCTGATACCGGCTATGACGGGTTTTATATGGCCCTGCTGGAATTAAAAAAGTAACTTAATCTTAATTTATAAATCCACATTTCAATGATTTCAAAGACAAAATTTTTAATATTCTTCAGCCTGTGTGTTTTTGCAGCCTGCAGTTCTGATGACGACAATAATATAGTAGATACCACCGATCCAGATCCTGTAGAGGAAGGGCCGGGAGAAGATCCCGGATTTCTGATCCCGGAGGACATTGCCGCATACTATGCTGATGTTGATTTCAGTTTGGCCGCAGAAGACCTGGAACAGGAACTTACAGAACTCAGCAATGCCAGGCATACCATAACTTTAAGTTATACCGATAGGCATGACTATTTATACAATGCCAATGAAGATCCTGAGAATAGCGCAAATGTAGTGCTGGTATACAGCAGTGAAAGTCGGGATAAAAGGGAATACATCTCCAGTGCCAATCCCTACTCTCCACAAACTTTTAATACCGAGCATATTTACCCGCAGTCCTATTTGAACAGTGATGATGTAAAGGCCGACCTGCACAACCTGGAGCCAGGGGACCAGAATGTAAATTCTTCCCGTGAAAACTACCCGTTTGCCGATGGGGAGGGAAGTTACCACCTGGTTAACAATTCAGCCTGGTATCCCGGGGAAAACTGGACAGGTGATATTGCGCGCATCATCATGTACATGAACCTTACTTATGGCGAAAGTTTTAGTGATGTGGGCAGCATGGACCTTTTCCTAAAATGGAACAGGCAGGACCCTGTTTCGGTTTTAGAAGTACAGCGCAACAATGCAATAGAAAGCGCACAGGGCAACCGTAATCCTTTTATTGACAATCCTTACCTGGCTACTTTAATTTGGGGCGGCGAAGATGCCGTAAATACCTGGACCGAAGATTATGCCGGCCCGGTTAGCGAAGATTATACTGAAGATACCACCGGTGAGGACAATGATGATGAAGACGAAAACGAAAACCCGGAGGAAGGTGATGGTGATGAAGATGGCGAAGAAACAGGCGGTGATAACCAAGACACTGTGCTCCTTTTTTCAGAATATGTTGAGGGCAGCGGAAATAACAAAGCCCTGGAAATTGTTAACCTTTCTGAAGAAGCCATAGACCTGGAAGCGGCTGGTTACAGCATCATGAAACAATCCAACGGCTCCGGAGACTGGGGCAATAAACTTTCTTTAACAGGTACCCTGGAAGCAGGAGATGTACTGGTGATTATCAATTCCCAATCTGAGTTGCAGAAATTATTAGATGAAGCCGATATCCGGCAGAATGGTGCTCCGGTAGACTTTAATGGAAATGATGCCGTGGGCTTATTCAAAAACGACGAGCTTACAGATATTATCGGGGTTTTTAACGATGATGCCGATTATGCCAAAGACACCACCCTTCGACGCAAGGCAGAAATCACCGTACCCGTCACTACCTACGATGCTGAACAGTGGGAAACTTTTGAAAGGAACACGGTGGATGGGATTGGAACTTATTAAATCCTAATTCCCGAAATTATTAAAAAACCGGTGCCGGCCCAGCATCGGTTTTTTTATTTTACCTTCCCTTTATTCACATCAAAAAAGCTAAATTTGTCAACAACAAAAAATAACCCGGAATGATCCTTTTCTTCGGAAACCAAACCACTAAGGTTTTTGCTGTGGAAACACACGCTAACCTTTCAGCTCAAGATATTTCTAAATTAAACTGGCTTTTTGGCGACACCACTCAAATTCATAAATCTGCTTTGGCAGATTTTTTTGTTGGCCCACGTGCCGCCATGATTACCCCCTGGAGTACCAATGCTGTTGAAATTACCCAAAATATGGGAGTCAATGGCATTATCAGGATTGAAGAATTTTTGAGGATAGATGAGCATTTTTACGATTTCGATCCCATGCTTTCCCAAAAATACAATGGGCTGGACCAGGATATTTTCGATATTCATATAAATCCGGAGCCGATAATTGAAGTTGACGATATTGAAGCTTATAACCAGAAAGAAGGTTTGGCCCTAAATATTGAAGAAGTGGCTTACCTCCAGGGCTTAGCAGACAAGTTAGGCCGAAAGCTGACCGATTCTGAAGTATTTGGTTTCTCTCAGGTAAATTCTGAACATTGCCGGCACAAAATCTTCAACGGTACTTTTGTGATTGATGGAGAAGAAAAGCCTTCCTCATTATTTAAACTGATAAGAAAAACTTCCGAAGAAAACCCCAACGAAATTGTTTCAGCATATAAAGACAATGTAGCTTTTATAAAAGGCCCCAAAGTGCAGCAGTTTGCGCCAAAGGCCCCAGACGTACCTGAGTATTACGAAAATAAGGATTTTGAATCGGTAATTTCTTTAAAGGCTGAAACCCATAATTTTCCTACTACCGTAGAGCCTTTTAACGGAGCGGCTACGGGAAGTGGTGGGGAAATACGCGATCGCCTGGCCGGCGGGAAAGGTTCTTTGCCTTTGGCGGGCACCGCGGTTTACATGACTTCTTATTCCAGGCTGGAAAAAGATCGTGCATGGGAAAGCGCAATGCAGGAGAGAAAATGGCTGTACCAGACGCCGATGGATATTTTGATAAAAGCTTCCAACGGGGCGTCAGATTTTGGGAATAAATTCGGGCAGCCCTTAATTTCAGGATCTGTGCTCACTTTTGAACATGAAGAACATCAGCGAAAACTGGGTTATGACAAAGTGATTATGCTGGCCGGGGGCATTGGTTACGGCAAAGCAAACCAGGCGAAAAAAGATATTCCGAAGAAAGGAGATAAAATCGTAGTTCTGGGAGGTGAAAATTATCGAATTGGAATGGGCGGTGCGGCGGTATCTTCCGCAGATACGGGAGAATTTGGCAGCGGCATAGAGCTTAACGCCATTCAACGTGCCAATCCCGAGATGCAAAAACGTGCGGCCAATGCCGTACGCGGAATGGTGGAAAGCGATGAAAATCCTATCGTTTCCATTCACGACCATGGTGCCGGCGGCCATTTGAACTGCCTTAGCGAATTGGTTGAAGAAACCGGCGGAAAAATAGACCTGGAAAAACTACCTGTTGGAGATCCTACCCTCTCGGCAAAAGAAATTATAGGAAATGAGTCCCAGGAACGTATGGGGCTGGTAATTGGAGAAAGCAAACTTGATATTTTAAGAAGAGTTGCAGACCGGGAGCGTTCGCCCATGTACGAGGTGGGAGATGTTACCGGTGACCATCGCTTTACCTTTGAAAGAAAAACTTCCGGTGAAAAACCCATGGACCTTGAAATGGCCGATATGTTTGGCAGTTCTCCCAAAACGGTAATGACCGATAAGACTTTAGATAGAAAATACAGCGACCTTGATTATTCTTCAGAAAAAATACAGGAATATGTAGAGCAGGTACTGCAACTGGAGGCTGTGGCCTGTAAAGACTGGCTTATCAATAAGGTGGACCGCTGCGTGAGCGGCCGGGTGGCGAAACAGCAAACCGCCGGCCCTTTGCAGCTTCCGCTGAATAATTGCGGGGTCATGGCGCTGGATTACAACGGCAAAGAAGGTGTGGCCACTTCTATTGGGCACTCCCCTGTTTCGGCCCTTGTAGATCCTGTGGCCGGTTCTAAAAATTCTATTGGCGAGGCCCTTTCCAACATTATCTGGGCGCCGCTTGAAAAAGGGCTAAAATCGGTTTCCCTGTCGGCTAACTGGATGTGGCCGTGCAATAACGAAGGCGAAGATGCACGGCTTTATGAAGCTGTTCAGGGTGTATCAGACTTTGCTATTGCTCTGGGAATAAATGTTCCCACCGGAAAAGATTCCCTTTCGATGAAGCAGAAATACCACACCGAGGAGGTGATTGCCCCGGGCACCGTTATTATTTCGGCTGCCGGGCATTGTGACGATATTACCAAAGTGGTAGAGCCGGTACTGCAAAAAGATGGTGGCGATATCTATTATATCAACATGTCCCAGGATGCGTTTAAACTTGGCGGTTCTTCCTTCGCCCAAATCCTGAACAAAGTGGGCGCTGAAGTTCCTAATATTAAAAATGATGAAAAATTCGCTGATATTTTTTACAATATCCAGGGGCTTATTAAAACTGAATTGATTTTGGCAGGGCACGATGTTGCTTCCGGCGGATTAATTACCACTTTGCTGGAAATGTGCTTTGCCGATGTGAATTTGGGAGCAGAAATTGACCTTTCAGCTTTAAATGAAAAAGATTCAGTTAAACTATTGTTTAATGAAAACTGCGGAATTGTTTTCCAGGCCAAAGATGATGCCGCTGAACAGGTGCTGACTGATAATAATATCGAATTCTTCAAAATTGGCCGGGCAACCGAAGCAAACGAACTGAAAATTAAGAACGGCACTGAAAACTTCAGTTTTAATATTTCAGCATTAAGGGATAAATGGTTTGAAACTTCGTTCCTCCTCGACCAGAAACAAAGCGGAAAAGATAAAGCAACAGAACGCTTTAACAATTATAAAAACCAGCCGCTGGAATTTAAATTTCCGGCACATTTTACAGGCAAGCTTCCTGTCACTTCGAGCCCAGTCGAGAAGTTTAGAGGGGGAGGCATAAAAGCAGCGATAATCCGTGAAAAAGGATCAAATTCTGAAAGGGAAATGGCGCGGGCCATGCATCTTGCGGGATTTGATGTGAAAGACGTGCACATGACCGACCTCATAAGCGGGCGGGAAACGTTGGAAGACATCAGGTTTATCGCAGCGGTAGGTGGCTTCTCAAATTCAGACGTTCTGGGCAGCGCGAAAGGCTGGGCCGGGGCTTTTCTATATAACGAAAAGGCCAAAGCCGCTTTAGAAAATTTCTTCAGCAGGGAAGACACCTTGTCTATTGGGGTTTGTAACGGCTGCCAGCTTTTTATAGAACTCGGTTTGATAAACCCAGATCATGAGCAAAAACCAAAAATGCTGCACAATGCTTCAGGAAAGTTTGAGTGCGTATTTACTTCAGTAGAAATAAAAGAAAACAATTCGGTAATGCTTTCCAGCCTTTCGGGCAGTACCCTGGGAATCTGGGCAGCGCACGGGGAGGGAAAATTCAGTTTTCCTTACCCAAAAGAGAAGTATAACATTATTGGGGAATATGGCTACAATAAATATCCTTCCAATCCCAATGGCTCCAACCATAACACGGCTATTCTTACCGATGATACCGGAAGACACCTGGTAATGATGCCCCACCTGGAGCGCTCCACTTTTCAGTGGAACTGGGCGAATTATCCTAAGGGAAGGAAAGATGAAGTTTCCCCATGGCTGGAAGCTTTTGTAAATGCCAGGCAATGGCTGGAAGAAAAAGCATAGCCTCTAAAAGTAAAAATTTAGAGTAGAAAAAGCCTCCCACTTTAAAACGGGAGGCTTTTTGGGTTTTTAGCTGGATGAAGGTTCTTCCGGAACCTGTTGGACCTTTATCGATATAATATTAGAATAATGCTCTTTACGGCAGTACTTCATTTTTACCATTTTCATGCCCAGCTACTGGGTCTGCGCAGCTTCATTTTTCATGTATGAAAGAACCAGGAATGGAATCGGTGATTTGCACCTGCCGTATTTCTCCTCTTTCCCAGGCATTGGCAAGCGAATCCACCTCTGGCCATGGAATATCCTGTCGTCCTTCCCTCCTCTCAGCCGTGGAAATGCCAAAGTTTTCATCCCTTTTATCAATAAGTTCCCGGCGCAGCTGCCCATCTTCAGTAAAGCCCATCATTATAAGCGGGGGGCCGTAAGGGAGTTTCTTATCCCTGTCGGTATGCCAGGTATGTATGGTTTTCCCGTAGGTGGAAACGAGGTTCTCCATCAGGATATGCTCTACATCTTCAGGAATACCGGGAGCTATTAATGTTCCCGACTTCACCTCGTAATCGTGGGAATGCCAAAGCTTCTTCTCTTCAGCAGGTAAGGTCTTAAAGAGGTTTTCGGTAACGATGTATTCAATTCCCATAATCTTGGCATCATCGTTATTCCCGTCAAAAATAATGGCTTGGTAGAGATCTTCATTAATTTGGGTTACATAATGGTGCGCTTCCATTTGCCCTTCCATATAACCATTGTAAAAATGAAACCCATCAAGATAAACATCCATCTTTCTTAAAGGCGTCTTGTCCTGAAGCACATCTGCCCCTACCCCCAGTATTTTAGATTCGGTTGTCTTTTTATCCCCAGGGGCGGTAATGTTCGATTCTGAATTTTCTCCCCCGCATGCCGCACAAACTATCAGCATTAGCAGGTAAAATCTTGCTCTTCTTTTCATACCTCTATTGTTTTTAACTAAAAACACCCTTTTCGAATTCCGAAAAAGGTGTTTTTTTATTTCTAAGTAATCTAAATCTATTAGTTATTGCTCAGGGGATATTCATCAAAGATCTGATTTACCAAATCCCGCATTGCTGTTGTATTCGCCTGGTCATAAAGCGCGTCTGAGGTAATTCCCTTCCATACGGTTTCCTTTGTTTCACGGTCTACAAGGTTAATTATTACCGTACCTTCTTCATAAGCGTAGGTATCGGTATCATAACCCATTATTCCACCACCAAAAGTGTTATATCCGCGGTAATAATAGGAACCATAATACGGACTTACAGAACCTACTCCGGCAGTATAAGGATATGTGGCATAAACAGGGTCTGTGGTTGTTTCCCTTTCAATTTCCGTTCTTGTACTTATTAATACCAATAGATCTGGGTTATCACGATCCAATGTATATCCTGCCTGCCTCATATTTTGATTTACAGTCTCCACTATCATCCTGTTAACATCTTCATCGTTGTATTGCTTCCCGGGAACTTCAGCATTTGTGTTCGGCAAATAAGCGAAAGTTTCGTAACTGCTCAAGGCATCGCTGGGCGGGTTAACGGTTTGCACCCGCGGCCCACAGGCGAATACCAACACAAGCAGCGAACATAAAAGAATAAATTTTACATTTTTCATAATCTCTTCAATTTTTTAGTTGTCTATTTAATTTACAGCTATCCACGCTATTCCTTGCCCGGAAATTTAATTTTAGAACCAGTTTAACGCCTTAACCTCCAATTTAATAGAACCTTAGCACAATAGGACTTTCACAGCTGAAGCTCTTTTCACAAAAATTTCGGAAGGATTAAAGGCTGCCGGTTCCAGTAAAATTTTCCCTTAACAGAGGGTTCAATTCCTTCCTGTAATTGCGTTTTGAAGATCTTAAGTCTTTAAAAGGTTTATAAAATGTGCCATCTTTTTTTAAAAATATGATTTGAAATAGCTCCCAAAATTCCTATTTTGCATGGAATATCACACCCAAGAGCCCATGACAGAGATAAAAAGACTTTTCGATTTTCCCTATTATCAGCTGGAAAATCATCCCCTGGAGGTCGCTTTAAGCACAAAATTCAATAATTCCTGGCAATCTCTTTCTACCCGGGAATATATAGATAAAGCTAACACCGTGAGCAGGGGGCTGTTGCGGCTGGGCATTAAACCCAATGATAAAATTGCGGTAATTTCTTCTTCAAACCGCACCGAATGGAATGTGCTGGATATTGGTATTCTGCAAATAGGCGCTCAAAATGTTCCTGTTTACCCTACAATTTCCGAAGATGAATATGAGTATGTGCTAAACCATAGCGAAGCAACCTATTGTTTTGTTTCTGATAAGGAGATCCTGGCAAAGCTTAATGCCATAAGAAAGAAAACGGGTATAAAAGAAGTGTACAGCTTTGATGATATCCCCGGGTGCAAAAACTGGAAGGAAATTCTTGAGAGTGGTGAAGATAAGGGGAACCAGGCTGAAGTGGAGCAGCTAAAAAAATCGGTTAAGGAAGAAGACCTGGCAACGCTAATCTATACCTCGGGTACCACAGGCCGTCCAAAAGGCGTAATGCTTTCCCACCGCAATATCGTTAGGGATGTGCTGGACAGTTCCCTGCGGGTACCGTTTGAATTTGGCACGTACACCGCGTTAAGCTTTTTGCCGGTGTGCCATATTTTTGAACGCATGATCCTGTACCTCTACCAGTACTACAGCGTGTCGATTTACTTTGCTGAATCTATAGAAAAGATAAGTGATAACCTTAAAGAAGTGCAGCCGCATGTAATTACCGCCGTTCCCCGGTTGCTGGAGAAGGTTTACGATAAAATTATTGCCAAAGGAAATTCGCTTGATGGCATTAAACGAAAGCTTTTTTATTGGGCAGTGGAGCTGGGACTAGAATATGAACCCTACGGGGCAAATGGCTGGTGGTATGAAACCAAACTGCGCCTGGCACGAAAACTCATTTTCTCCAAGTGGAAAGAAGGCCTTGGCGGCAATCTGGATCTAATCGTTTCCGGAAGCGCTGCCTTACAGCCCAGGCTGGCCCGAATTTTTGCCGCTGCAGAAATTCCTGTAATGGAAGGTTACGGCCTAACCGAAACTTCTCCTGTTATAGCGGTTAACGACGAGCGCAACAAAGGTTTTAAAATAGGTACGGTAGGGAAAGTAATAGAAGAAGTTGAAGTAAAAATAGCCGAAGACGGCGAAATCCTTACCAAAGGCCCAAACCTTATGATAGGCTATTTTAAGGATGAAGAAAAAACCAAAGAAGCCATTAATTCTGAAGGATTTTTCCATACCGGCGATATTGGCGAAATTGATAAGGACGGCTTCCTGAAAATTACCGACAGGAAGAAGGAGATGTTCAAGACTTCCGGCGGAAAATATGTGGCGCCCCAGCTTATCGAAAACACGATGAAGCAGTCGCGGTTTATCGAGCAGATTATGGTGGTGGGCGAAGGCGAGAAAATGCCGGCCGCTTTTATCCAGCCTAATTTTGAATTTATAAGGGATTGGGCAAAATTAAAGAAAATAGACCTTGGGGAAACCAACGAAGACCTGGTGGCAAACGATGAAGTTATTAAACGCATCCAGGAAGAGGTGCATTTTTACAATGCCAAATTTGGCCATTGGGAACAGGTAAAACGCTTTGAACTCACCCCAGAAGTGTGGAGCGTTGAGAATAACCAGCTCACCCCTACCATGAAGCTTAAAAGAAGGGTTATTAAAGACCGCTACAAAGACCTGTACAGCAAAATATACCGGAACAATCAGTAAAGACTAGTTTGGAATTGATTTCTGCTGAAATTTGGAGAACTGATCCTGCCACTTTTAGGCACTCCAGGTTGAAACAATTAAAGTCAAGCGGAAAATAACAAATGTTCTGGAGTGGTTAAATTCCGGTAAAGCTGAACCCTTTAATTTTTAAAGCTTTTCCTCTATACAAGGGATACCTCCTGCCCGTAAAGATCCTCCTGAAATTTTTCCTATTTATTATGCATGCATAATAAGTTTTTATTAACTTTGGGATTCAGCCATTTAAAAAATGAAGGAAAAGACCATAGATTATGTATTGCGCGCCACGTGGATGGCTGTGTCAAAAATGTACAATGAAGAAGCTGGAAAAGCGGGAAGCACCATGGCCACAGGTTTCGCCCTGCTTAGTATAGACCCCGAAAAAGGAACACCTTCAACTTCCCTGGGGCCAAAAATGGGCATGGAAGCCACCAGTTTGTCAAGAATCCTAAAATCTATGGAAGAAAAGGGACTTATCGTACGCAGGCGCAACCCACAGGACGGCCGTAGTGTACTGCTTCATCTAACCAATTTTGGCAAAGAAATGCGCGATTTTTCAAAAAAGGTGGTATTGCGTTTTGACGAGGCGGTAAAGGAAAATGTTTCCGAAGAAGACTTAAAAACCTTTACCAGGGTGGCCAATACCATAACCGACCTGATTTCAGAAAAGAAAATTCACCAGGAGGAGATTGCCATAAACTCTATACATAAGGAAGATTGATTCCTTAATTGTAACTCATAAAATTAACCAACGAATGAAAAGAAGAATTAATAAAGTTGCCGTTATAGGTTCCGGAATAATGGGAAGCGGGATAGCCTGCCATTTTGCCAATATTGGTGTGGAAGTTTTGCTGCTGGACATTGTTCCGCGGGAACTAAACGCCACGGAAAAGAAAAAGGGACTAAGCCTTGAAGACGGGCAGGTGCGCAACAGGATCGTGAACGATTCCCTGCAGTCTGCGCTTAAATCGAAACCTTCCCCTATTTACCATAAAGATTTTGCGAACCGCATCAGGACCGGGAACCTTGAAGACCATATCTCGAAGGTTTCTGAAGCCGACTGGATTATTGAAGTGGTTGTGGAACGCCTGGACATTAAAAAGCAGGTTTTTGAAAACCTTGAAAAACATAGGAAAGAAGGCACGATTATAACTTCCAATACTTCAGGTATTCCCATCCAGCAAATGAGCGAAGGCCGGAGTGAAGATTTCCAGAAGCATTTTTGCGGGACCCATTTTTTTAACCCTCCACGCTATCTGCGATTATTCGAAATTATCCCCGGCCCGAAAACTTCAGAAGAAGTGCTGCAATTTTTGAATGAGTATGGGGAAAAATTTCTGGGAAAAACCTCGGTAGTCGCCAAAGATACCCCGGCCTTTATTGGAAACCGGGTTGGTATTTTCAGCATTATGAGTCTTTTCCACACAGTAAAAGATATGGGAATGACCATTGAAGAGGTAGATAAACTTACCGGGCCGGTAATTGGCCGCCAGAAATCGGCTACCTTTAGAACGGTTGATGTTGTGGGTTTAGACACTCTGGTTCATGTGGCCAATGGGCTGCACAAAGGGGTTCCACAGGATGAGGCGCACCACCTTTTTGCCATGCCAGATTACATAAACACCATGGTTGAAAATGAGTGGTTTGGCAGCAAAAGTGGCCAGGGGTTTTATAAGAAGATCAAAAGCGATAATGGTTCTAGTGAAATCAAGTCGCTGGACTTGAATACGCTGGAATACCGCGACCAGAAAAAAGCAAATTTCGCCACCCTGGAACAAACCAAGACCATAGACAAAGTCGCCGAACGTTTTCCTGTTCTGGTTAATGGAAAAGACAAGGCGGGTGAATTTTACCGCAAGAATTTTTCTGCCCTTTTTGCTTACGCTTCACACAGGATCCCTGAGATTACCGATCAGCTTTATAAAATAGATGATGCCATGAAAGCCGGGTTTGGCTGGGAACATGGCCCCTTCCAGATTTGGGACGCCATCGGAGTCGAAAAGGGGATAGAAATGATGAAAGCCGAAGGTAAAGAGCCTGCCACATGGGTAAATGAAATGCTGGAAAGCGGCAGCAAAAGCTTTTACACCGTTAAAAACGGCAATTCCTATTACTACGATCTTGAGAAGAAAGAACAGGTAAAAGTGCCCGGGCAGGATGCATTTATCATTCTTGATAACATAAGGGAATCTAAAGAAGTTTTCAGCAACAGTGGAGTTGTTGTTGAAGATCTTGGCGACGGCATCCTGAACGTGGAGTTTCGCAGCAAAATGAATGCGATTGGAGGCGATGTGCTGGATGGGATTAACAAAGCGATTGATATTGCTGAAAAAGATTACCAGGGACTTGTAGTGGCCAATAACGGCAAGAACTTTTCTGTAGGTGCCAATATCGGGATGATCTTTATGATGGCTGTGGAACAGGAATACGACGAGCTGAATATGGCTATCAAATACTTCCAGGATACCATGATGCGCATGCGCTACTCGGCTATTCCAACTGTTGCCGCACCTCATGCGATGACGCTTGGTGGAGGATGCGAACTTTCCCTCCATGCCGATAAAGTGGTTGCCGCAGCCGAAACTTACATTGGCCTGGTGGAATTTGGGGTTGGGGTAATTCCCGGCGGCGGAGGTTCCAAGGAAATGACGCTAAGGGCGGCAGAGACTTTTCAGAAAGACGATGTGGAACTTAACAGGCTTCGGGAACATTTTCTCACCATAGGAATGGCAAAGGTTTCCACTTCGGCTTACGAAGCTTACGATACCAATATCCTTCAGAAGGGTAAAGACATTGTAGTGGTGAACCCAGACAGGCAACTGGCCATTGCGAAAAAGCACGCGCTATTGATGGCTGAAAACGGCTATACTAAACCCATTCCGAAGAAAGACATCAAGGTTTTAGGGAAACAGGCCCTTGGGGCATTTTATGTGGGAACAGATCAAATGTTCGCGGGAAAATACATAAGTGAACACGATAAAAAAATCGCCAACAAACTGGCCTATGTTATGGCCGGGGGAGATCTTTCGGAAGCCTCTTATGTAAGCGAGCAGTACCTGCTGGATCTTGAGCGGGAAGCTTTCCTTTCCCTTACGGGGGAACGAAAAACTCTTGAAAGGTTGCAGCATATGTTACAAAAAGGAAAACCGTTACGTAATTAGTAGATTGTAAAACTGTAAACTGTATACTGAAGCCTCTATGAATTACTTCAGAGATTTAAAAGTATGGCAAAAATCTATTCAATTAAATAAACTGATTTATGCTGCAACAAAAAAATTTCCAAAAGAAGAAGTTTATGGATTAACATCTCAAATAAGAAGGTCTGCTGTTTCAATTCCCTCAAATATAGCTGAAGGTTGTGGCAGAGAATCAAAGAAAGAATTTAAAAATTTTCTTGGAATAGCTTTAGGGTCTGCTTTTGAATTAGAGACTCAATTAATTATTGCCTTGGATCAAAATTTCATAGAAAAAGAAGACTTTGATGGATTTGAAAAAGAGATTCGGCATATTCAAAATATGATTATCAAGTTACACTCAACCCTTTAGCATTATACAATATTCAAAATACAATATACAATGAAGAAAACAGCATATATAGTAAAAGCTTATCGAACAGCCGTGGGGAAAGCACCCCGGGGCGTTTTCAGGTTCAAACGGCCGGATGAAGTGGCAGCGGAAACAATTCAGTACATGATGGAACAGCTGCCGGAATTCGACAAAAAGCGCATTGATGATGTGATTGTTGGAAATGCCATGCCAGAAGCAGAACAGGGATTGAATGTGGGACGTTTAATTTCGCTGATGGGCCTTAAAATTGAAGATGTTCCGGGTGTAACGGTAAACCGTTATTGCGCTTCGGGGCTTGAAACCATAGCCATGGCTACCGCCAAGATCCAGAGCGGCATGGCAGATTGCATTATTGCCGGCGGGGCTGAAAGCATGAGCTATATCCCCATGGGTGGTTACAAACCCGTTCCAGATTACAAACTGGCAAAAGAAGGCCATGAAGATTATTACTGGGGAATGGGGCTCACTGCAGAAGCGGTAGCAAAAAAATATAATGTTAGCCGCGAAGACCAGGATGAATTTGCATTTAATTCCCATCAAAAAGCCTTAAAAGCCCAGGCTGAAGATCGTTTTCAGGACCAGATTGTGCCTATTGAAATCGACCAGACGTATGTGGATGAAAATGGTAAAAAACAAACCAGGTCTTATACTGTAAATAAGGATGAAGGTCCGCGTGCCGATACTTCCATTGAAGTTCTAAACAAACTGCGCCCGGTTTTTGCCGAAGGCGGCAGCGTAACCGCGGGGAATTCATCTCAAATGAGCGATGGTGCCGCTTTTACCATGGTAATGAGCGAAGAAATGGTGAAAGAACTCCAAATTGAACCCATTGCCAGGCTGGTAAGTTATACCGCTGTGGGCGTGGAACCAAGAATAATGGGCATTGGGCCCGTTCATGCTATTCCAAAAGCCCTGAAACAGGCCGGCCTTAAACAGGACAACATCGAACTAATTGAGCTTAATGAGGCTTTTGCTTCCCAGTCTTTGGCGGTAATAAGGGAGCTTGGCCTGGATAAAGAAAGGCTAAATGTAAACGGTGGTGCGATTTCCATGGGGCATCCTTTGGGTTGTACCGGGGCCAAGCTTTCCGTTCAGATATTCGACGAAATGCGCAAGCGCCAGCTTCAAAATAAATATGCCATGGTAACCATGTGCGTTGGAACAGGCCAGGGAGCCGCGGGAGTCTATGAGTTCTTAAACTAGGTAAAACTGTAGAATAGAGGAAAGAAAATAGAATAGAGAGAAAAGAGAAAAAGTGGACAACCGAAAGAGGCATAATTATAAAAATTTAAAGATTTGGAAGTTAGGTCTCGAAATAGCCAATGAAATTTCAGACCTGATTATAACTTTTCCCAAACATGAAAAATATGATTTAAGTTCTCAAATGAGCAGATGTTCTATTTCAATGCCCAGTAATATAGCCGAAGGTTCTGCTAAAACAGAAAAAAGCTTCAATTATTACCTGGACATCTCATTAGGTTCTTCTTTTGAACTGGGCACCCAACTTTTAATAGCCAAACATAGAAAGTATATAAGCCAACAACAATTAGAAAAACTAGAAATTAAAATTGTAGAATTTCAAAAGATGACAATGGGTTTTCAGAACAAATTGTAATCTTTTTTCTCTTCTCTTTTATCTCTTTTCTTCTAAAAAAATTCAAAATAACATAGATGGAAACTAAAACAGATAAACATTTATTAAGAGGCGGGCAATTCCTGGTAAAGGAAACCAGCTGTGAAGAAATTTTCACGCCTGAAGATTTTAACGACGAACAAAAAATGATGCGCGATTCTGTAAAGGAGTTTGTAGAGCGCGAAATCTGGCCCAACAAGGAAGAATTCGAAAAAAAGAATTATGCCTTAACCGAGGAAATAATGCAAAAGGCCGGGGAACTCGGTTTTCTTGGAGTGGCCGTGCCAGAGGAGTATGACGGCCTGGGTATGGGTTTTGTCTCTACCATGCTGGTGTGCGATTATATTTCGGGAGCAACGGGATCTATCGCCACTGCTTTTGGGGCGCATACGGGAATTGGCACAATGCCCATTACCCTTTACGGAACCGAAGAGCAAAAGAAAAAGTATGTTCCAAAACTTGCCACCGGCGAGTGGTTTGGAGCTTATTGTTTGACTGAACCAGGCGCAGGTAGTGACGCTAATTCGGGAAAAACCAAAGCGGTACTTTCGGAAGACGGGAAGTATTACAGCATCAGCGGGCAAAAAATGTGGATCTCCAACGCTGGCTTCGCCAATGTTTTTATTGTTTTCGCGCGTATTGAAAACGATAAGAATATTACCGGTTTTATTGTTGAGAACGATCCAGATAACGGCATCAGTTTTGGCGAAGAAGAAAAGAAACTGGGCATCCACTCCTCCTCTACCCGCCAGGTATTCTTTAATGAAACAAGGGTGCCCGTGGAAAATATGCTTTCGGAAAGAGGAAATGGGTTTAAAATCGCTATGAACGCCCTTAATGTGGGAAGAATAAAACTTGCCGCCGCTTCCCTTGATGCCCAGCGCAGGGTAACAGATCTTGCGGTAAAATACGCCAATGAGCGCGTACAGTTTGACACCCCAATCGCCAAATTCGGAGCTATAAAATCCAAACTTGCGGAAATGGCAACTTCAGCCTACGCAGGGGAATCGGCTTCTTATCGTGCCGCCAAAAATATCGAGGACCGAATTAACATCAGGCTGGAAAATGGCAATTCCCATGCTGAAGCAGAATTAAAAGGTGTTGAAGAGTATGCCATTGAATGTTCTATCCTGAAGGTGGCCTGTTCAGAAGATATACAGAATTGCAGCGATGAGGGAATTCAGATTTTCGGTGGAATGGGATTTTCGGCAGATACGCCTATGGAATCTGCGTGGAGGGATGCCCGTATTGCCAGGATTTATGAAGGTACCAACGAGATTAACAGGATGCTTACAGTTGGCATGCTTGTAAAAAAAGCCATGAAAGGGCATGTAGACCTTTTAGGGCCGGCTACGGCAGTGGCAGACGAGCTAACGGGAATCCCATCTATGGAGAAACCGGATTATGCTGAGCTTTTTGCTGAAGAAAAGGAAATGATCGCCAAGCTGAAAAAGGTCTTTCTTATGACTGCAGGAAGCGCTGTGCAGAAATTTGGGCCGCAACTGGAAGAACATCAGCAGCTTTTACTGGCTTCAGCAGATATCCTGATTGAAATTTACATGGCTGAATCTACCATTTTAAGAGCTGAAAAAAACGCAAAACGTTTTGGCGAAAATGAGCAAAAAGAACAGATTGCCATGGCCAAACTCTATCTTTACCATGCCGTGGATACCATAAGCCAAAAGGCCAAGGAAGGTATAGTTTCATTTGCTGAAGGTGACGAACAGCGCATGATGCTAATGGGCTTAAAAAGGTTTACAAAATATCAAAATCAGCCTAATGTGGTGGAACTTCGAAATATAATTGCAGAGAAATTGACCGCAGAAAACAAGTATTGCTTCTAAAAATTGTTTTGTTACATTGAGCGCAAAAGCCATTCTTTAGGGAGTGGCTTTTGTATTTTGGTGGTTACGGTTGCCACCGGGTTCCCCTTAGCTTCATCTTCAGGGTATATACGGCATCCATAGCGGTTATAAAAAGCGTTTGCTGATCTTTTCCGCCAAAAGTGACATTGGCGGTCCACTCTTCACCCACCTTAATATGCTCAATTTTTTCACCATTCTTATTGTATACTGTTACTCCGTCTCCGGTTAGGTAAACATTTCCATTTTCGTCTATGGTCATTCCATCGGAACCCTGTTCAACAAAAAGGGTTTTATCAGTAAGTTTCCCTTCCGCAGAAACGGTATAAGAATAGGTCTTATTATCGCCAATATCAGCGATATATAATTTTTTCCCATCTGCCGTGCCAATAATACCGTTTGGTTTTTTAAGGTCTTTAGCCACAATTACGGGATCTTTTTCACCGCGAGCTAAATAATAGACATTCTGGCCTTGAAGATCCGGCTGCTCTCTTTCCCAGTATTCCCTCTGGTAATAGGGATCTGTAAAATAAATGCCTCCTTTTTTATCCAGCCACAGGTCGTTGGGACCGTTTAGATTCTTTCCTTTAAAGCTTCCCACCAGGACTTCTATTTGTTTTTTGGGGCTGATCTTTATCAACTGGAAATTTTCATCGGCACAGGCGAGAAGATTTCCCTCGTCATCAACAAAAAGACCATTGGCCCTTCGCGCATCCTCAAGAAAAAGCGAAATTTCTCCTGTTTCGGCGTCCCATTTTAAAATCCGGTTGTTTGGCTGATCCGTAAAAAAGACATTCCCAAGGCTGTCTGCAGCAGGTCCTTCGGTAAATTCAAATTCATCGGATACAAGTTGCAAATTTGCATTTTCAGAGATAATTAATTTTTGCTGTGCCTTTGCGTAAAAGCAGCAGGCAAGAAATGAAAAACTCAGGATATAAAATTTCTTCATTTTTGGTGTCTTTTGAACTTAATTTAAGCCTGCGAAAATGTTTTAGGTTAAAAACTCTATAATTTTTAGGATGTTGAGTTTAAAAATATGTCATTTTTCAATAGATTTAGGAAAATCCCCAAAGAATTTTATATGGATAATATGGATCAGGAATGGGTCAGGTACGGAATTATTGGTATTGTGGTACTCGTTGCCCTTTTTGGTATAACTTTTTATATTCTAAAGAAAATAGGCAAGGATCCGCGCAATGTTTTACCGGTAAACCTTGCCCACAGGATAAAAATCCCACTTCTTATATTTTTAATAAGCCTGTTGGGAAAGGTGGCTATTGTAAGCAGGATCTTTCATTTTGATTATACTTACAAAGTGGTTGGGCATGCCACTACTATAGGATTCATCCTTAGTATTGCCTGGTTTTTAATTATTGGGCTTAGAATTTTTAAGACCCATATGCTGCGCAAATACGATGTTTCTTCTGAAGATAACCTGAAAGCAAGGAAGGTTTATACACAGTTTATGATTTTGGAGAATATTGTGATCTTCATAATAGTTATCCTTGCGCTTGGCATTGCGCTTATGAGTTTCGAAAGCATTCGTTCAGTTGGTGTCAGCCTGCTCACTTCCGCAGGGATCGCCGGGATAATAATTGGTCTTGCGGCGCAAAAAGCCATTGGAACCTTGCTTGCAGGGATTCAAATAGCCATTACTCAGCCCATGCGCCTTGAAGATGTGGTTATTGTGGAAGGAGAATGGGGCCGAATTGAAGAAATCACCTTAACCTATGTAGTGGTAAAAATATGGGATAAACGCAGGCTGGTAGTGCCATCTACTTATTTCATAGAAAATACGTTCCAGAACTGGACCCGGCAATCGGCCGACATTTTAGGGACGGTTTTTATTTACACCGATTACAATGTTCCTTTTGAGGAATTGAGAGCTGAACAAACCCGGATTCTGGAAAGTACACCATTATGGGACCAACAGGTAAATGTGGTACAGGTAACCGATGCCACCGAAAAATCTGTGCAGATCCGTTTACTGGTAAGTGCCAAAGATTCTCCTACGGCATGGGACCTCAGGGTACTTCTCAGGGAGAAAATTTTGGTATTTCTTCAGAAGAACTACCCTGAAAGCCTGCCGCGCACCAGGATTGAAATTCCGGGGCCCATTCAGGAAAAGCCGGCTTTAGAAGACTCCTAAGTAGTTTTCTTCAGAAATCAAACCTTTACTAAAATTAGCGGCTGTTTCAATTAAAGCAAGATGGCTGTATGCCTGCGGGAAATTGCCCAGCAGGCGCTTGGTTTCAAAATCTATATCTTCACTAAATAAGCCAAGATGGTTGCTGTAAGAAAGAAGGCGCTCGAACATATCTCTGGCCTTCTCTTTTTCCCCAATTTTGTAAAGGCTGTCAATTAGCCAGAAAGTACAAATAGTAAAAGAAGAACTCGGCTCCCCAAAATCATCCTTGTTTTTATACCGGTACATAAGGCCGTCCCTGCACAATTCCTTTTCTGTAGCCTGTACGGTACTTATAAAACGCGGGTCCCTTGCCTCGATGAAACCATAAGATTCCATAAGCAAAGTAGACGCGTCAAGATCTTTGGAACCATAAGACTGGGTGTATGCCTGGATTTCCTCATTCCAGCCGTTTTTATAAATATCATTATAAATATCGGCTCTAAGTGTCTTCCATTTTGTGTCATTAATTCCCATTCTAAGCACTTCCCCAATTTTTATGGCACGGTCTACTGCCACCCAGCACAGCAATTTTGAAAATACAAAATGCCGGTCTTCTGTTCTCAGTTCCCAAATACCTTTATCTGGTTTTTCCCAGTTTTCTTCTACAATCATCACAATTCCGCGCACAATGGTCCATAACTCCTCACTGTTCTCAAGAGAAGTTTCAAACTGAAGGAACTGCTGGTAAATTACCTCCATTAAAATTCCGTAGATATCATTCTGTTTCTGGATATAGGCAGCGTTGCCCGTTCGAACCGGAAACGAATTTTTATATCCCTTTAGATGATCCAGGATATGCTCGGTAAGCTCTTTTTCCCCATTAATCCCGTACATGATCTGGATTTTTTCATCTTTATTCGGGATAATATCTATTATAAACTGAAGAAAATCCTTGGCAGATTTTACATGCCCCAGGCCGGCCATTACTTTAATAACCATAGAAGCATCCCTTATCCAGCAAAAACGATAGTCCCAGTTGCGCTCTTCTCCCACAGTTTCAGGCAGTGAGGTGGTGGCTGCAGCCAAAACAGCACCAGATTTTTTATAACTTAAAGCCTTCAGCACAAGGGCGCTCCTCATTATTTCATCCTGGTAGTGGGAATACCGGGTGGTTTTTTCACTCCAGTTCATCCAGTAAGTCTTGGTTCTTTGGAATTTTAAATAAGAGCGGTCCAGCGATTGTGTGACCAGCTTTTCATGATAGCCTATAAGGCAATAAGCATTTCCTGTTAAAGTGATTTCCCGATATTCCAGGATATCATCCAGGTCAAAACTTGAATAAAGAAAAATAGCATCATATTTCCCCTGCCTGGTAAAACTTTTTATATAATCGCCTTTATTTTCATTAAAAGTTTCCTCTCGTGCAAATTCCAGCCGGGGATCGTATTTCACCCTGAGTTTAGGGGTGCCTTTTAATAACCTGAAAAACCTTATAACATCTGGCGGGGCATAATATGAACCATCTTCGCGCGGATATCTTGGCATAAAATCTATAAGCTGAAAAGCGTCTTCTCCATTTTCAAAAACTGTGCTTAATATATTTGTTTCCCAAAGATATTCCTGGGTTATTTTATAGTCATCGCTTACATTAACCTCAAAGCTACCACCTATTTCATCATCTAAAAGTTTGGCAAAAATTCCTGCCGAATCAAAGTTGGGGAGACAACACCAATCCATGGATCCTGTTTTGGAGACCAAAGCGGCGCTCTTACAGTTTCCGATAATTCCGTAATCTAAATTTTCCATATATTCTTAAAGTTCTTTTAAAAGAATGGTATTCTAAAATGATTTTCGGAAATTTAAGAAAATTCAACTTGGCAGCAACAGAACCAACCAAAAATATGAGTAAAACAATCATTATATCTAATCGATTACCCTTACAAATAAACATAGAAAACGATAATTTGGAGGTTACTCCCAGTGTTGGAGGATTGGCCACTGGCCTTAAATCCTTTCACAAAGAAGGTGACAGTATTTGGATTGGATGGAGCGGAATGCCGGAGGAAGAAATTCCCGAGCACCTTATAGAGGATGTAAAAATTAAAGCCAGGGAAGAAGATTGCGTGGCCGTAAATTTAACGAATGATGAAATTGATGGTTTTTACTATGGCTTTAGTAACAGGACCGTCTGGCCTCTTTTCCACTACTTTATGGAATATACCGAGTCTGACGACTGGTATTGGGAAACTTATAAACGCGTAAACCAGAAATATGCCGAAGAAGTTTTAAAACATTATGAAGAAGGAGATCATATTTGGGTACACGATTATCAGCTCCTTTTAGTGCCTAATATGATTCGCGAGCATGCTCCGGAGGCTATAATTGGCTTTTTTAACCACATCCCTTTCCCTTCTTATGAAGTGTTCCGAACTTTACCCTGGCGGGAAGAAGTTTTAGAGGGAGTTCTGGGAGCAGATTTAATTGGCTTCCATACCTATGATTATGAAAGGCATTTTTTAAGCTCGGTGAGCAGGATTTTAAGGCACCAGGTAGATTTTAATGAAATTACCCTGCCGGACAGGATTGTAAAAGTTGATTCCTTCCCAATGGGAATTGACTATGATAAATTCGAAAAAGCGGCGCTTAATCATTTCGAAAATACCGCGGAAGATAAATCTGAATTACAAAGAAGGCTGGACCACCATCTTAAAGCCACACCAGATGCGAAACTTATATTAAGCCTGGACAGGCTGGACTATACCAAAGGAATTGCCAACAGGCTCAGGGCTTTTGAATTCTTCCTGGACAAATACCCGGAATTTATTGAAAAAGTGCGCCTGGTAATGCTCGCCGTTCCTTCACGTTCTAACGTGCCACAATATCAGCGGCTAAAAAGGGAAATTGATGAGCTGGTGGGAAGGATTAACGGGAAATTTTCTACGGTTAGCTGGACCCCTATCTGGTATTTCTATCGCTCTATGCCCTTTGAAAACCTTATCGACCTATATACCTCCTGTGATATTGCGCTTCTTACGCCAATCCGGGACGGGATGAATCTTGTAGCTAAAGAATATGTGGCTACCAGGACCGACCATACGGGAGTATTGATATTAAGTGAAATGGCCGGGGCTGCCCATGAAATGAATGAAGCAATCCTTATAAATCCCAATAATTTTGACCAAATGGCCAAAGCCTTAAAACAGGCTTTTGAGATGCCCAGGGAAGAGCAGATTGAACGCAACAAAATGCTTCAGAAAAGGCTGAAGCGCTACAGCGTGGAAAAATGGGCCCAGGACTTTATGAAAGCGCTTCGAAACACCGAAGACAACCGGCAGGCTTTTGAAGCTTCAAGAATATCTCCTGCTGTTCTAAACGACTTGAAAGAGAGCTATCAAAAAGCAAAAAGCAGGATTCTTTTCTTAGACTACGATGGTACTTTGGTAAATTTTACTGATAAACCGGAAAATGCCAGCCCAGACGAAGAGTTGAAAGTGCTCATTTCAGAATTAATAAATCAGGAAAACACAGAAGTGGTTTTGATTAGTGGCAGGGATAAGGATACCCTTGGAAACTGGTGGCAGGAAACCCCGGTGGAACTTATATCTGAACATGGAACCTGGGTAAGAAAGATAAATGGGGAATGGCAGCTTTCAGAAAATGTAAAGAATGACTGGATGGAAGCTGTGAGGCCTGTTATCGAAAATTTCGTAGACAGGACACCCGGTACTTTTATAGAAGAGAAAAATTATTCCCTTGCCTGGCATTTCAGAAAGGCCGATCCACAACTGGGGGAAAGACGCGCCAATGAGCTCTCCAATGTCTTGAAAGAACTTATTTCCAATCGCGGGTTAAGTGTACTGGAAGGCAACAAAGTACTGGAAATAAAAAGCAGTGGGGTCAACAAAGGTAAATCTGCAAGCAAAAAAATAGGAGGAAGGGATTTCGACTTTATTTTCGCTCTTGGGGATGACTGGACAGACGAGTATATGTTTAAAGAATTACCTGAAAAAGCCATTACTGTTAAAGTAGGTATTAAACAGACCAGTGCCAGGTATTATGTTGAAGATACAAAAAAGGTACGTAACCTCTTAAGAGCTTTTGCAGGCAAAGAATAAGATAACGAAATTGTTAAAATTCTTGACACTTATGCCTAAAGTTTATAGCAATGTTAACTAGAGAATTGTGGTAACGACTTTTGATTCCCTTACATTTACAGCTAACCTAATACGAACTAAAATTTAAAATATAACTATTATGAAATCAGGAAAATTGTTGCTTGGACTAATATCAGGTGCAGCTGCAGGAGCGATCGCAGGACTTCTACTTGCTCCTAAGAAAGGTGCAGACACCCGTAAAGCGATCTCTCAAACTTCAGATGATTATATTTCCGGCGCAAAAGGAAAATTCAATAATTTCACCGATTCTTTAAGCCACAAGGTAGATGCTCTTAAAGCTAAATCCAAAGCCAATCTTACCAATTCCAAAGCCAAAGAAAAGGTAAATGAGGCCAAAGCTGAAGTTCATGAAATGAAAGCCAGTTAAAACCTGAAGTAATTTATAAGATTCTAAATCCCGGCCATTCCGGGATTTTTTTATGTCCTTAATTATCCTTTCCATTTGTACCATAGCAGAAAGTTTGCTTAAATTACCATCAAATAAAAATTTACATGAAAATGCTCAAAAAACCCCTCTCTTTACTGAACCTGTTGCTTTTTTTTCTAATGTTTCCCACCTCCGGTTTTGCACAGGAAACCGATCCAAAAATATATGATATTATAGAAAGTGTTTCGGCAGAAAGAATTGAAAACGATATAAGGAAGCTCGCAGGTTTTGGTACAAGAAATACCTTTAGTGATACAATTTCAAATACCCGCGGAATAGGCGCGGCAAGACGCTGGATCAAATCCCAGTTTGACCAGATTTCAGCAGAATGTGATAACTGCCTGAATGTGTTTTATCAGAAAAACCTCGTAACACCCGAAGATGGGCGGAGGGTGCCGCATGAGGCACTTGTGGTAAATGTAGTGGCTGTACAAAAAGGTACTAAATACCCTAACCGGTATATTATTATGAGCGGGGATATTGATTCCAGGAATTCGGACACTATGGACTATGAAGGCGATGCTCCCGGGGCTAATGATAACGCGAGCGGAATGGCCGGCGCTATGGAAGCTGCAAGGGTATTGTCCCAATATGAATTTGAGAACAGCATTGTTTATGTTGGTCTCTCAGGCGAAGAACAGGGCCTTTTTGGTGGTAAAGGCCTGGCAGAATATGCCAAAGAAAATAATTGGGATATTATTGGAGTACTTAATAATGACATGATTGGTAATATTGAAGGCGTAGACGGCGTGATTAGCAATCGTGATTTCAGGATTTTTTCTGAACCTGTACCTCCTACCGAAACTGAACAGGAAAGAAGGATGCGCAGATATTATGGTGGTGAAGTAGACGGTATTTCCCGGCAACTTGCCCGATATATCCATAAAACTACTGAAACTTATATGCCTGAGATGAATCCCATTATGATTTACAGGCTGGACCGGTTTGGCCGTGGAGGGCACCATCGTTCTTTTAACGACCTGGGTTTTGCCGGGGTAAGGATAATGGAAGCCCATGAAAATTACAACCGCCAGCACCAGGACTTAAGAACAGAAAACGGAATAAAATATGGAGATGTGGTGGAAGGCGTGAACTTTAACTATGCGAAAAAATTAACCGCCGTAAATGCAATTAATATGGCCAGCCTAGCCTGGGCGCCTCCAGCTCCTCAAAATGTCGAAATAGGGGGAATTGTAGAGCCTTCTGCAAAGCTACGCTGGGAAAAAGTGAATGAGGATATTGCAGGTTATAAAATCTACTGGAGAGATACCACTTCCCCCACGTGGGACCACTCCCGTTTTGTAGGGGATGTAAATGAATTTACTTTGGAGGGAATTGTGATAGACAATTACTTCTTTGGAGTGGCAGCAGTTGGAAAAGACGGCCATGAAAGCCTTGTTGTTTTCCCATCTGGTACCTTCTAGAAAATATTAAATGTGCCGCTGTGCATATTTTTTCACCAGTTTAAGCCGGAAAATTTTTCCGGCTTTTTTTATGCTTTTCATTTTCAATATATTCTTAAGCCTTAATTAACAATACTTTATGTAAAGCTTAATTATAATTAGAATTTCATGTTGTTACCTTAGAAATGAGGTTAAAAAAATAAAGATGACAAATATTATTAGCACACACAGGAAAAAATTCCTCTGTCTCCCATCGGAAATATTAGGATTAATCCTGTTGGTGTTTTTATGGCAGGATGTAAGGTTTAAGCCTTCAAATAAAAGAGTCAGGGAAGAGGTCACACTTTCGAGGAACTTCAGAGACCTGCATAAAAAATCCAATTTATCGTATTTAAAATCTTTACCGGTGCAATTTTATTATGAGAATGAAGCCCTGGTTTAAATTCAGAAATTAACTACAGAAACAACCATTTTAAATATCCAATAATCATGAGTACAACAGAAAAAAAGCATAAGCATTTATACCATTTTAGCGAATTGTCAGATTACAAAATTTCCAAACATGATCCCGATGTCCGTGGATGGTCGGTAAAAGACAGGGACAACAGGGTAATTGGAAAAGTTGATAATCTTCTGGTTAACAAAGACCTGGAAAGGGTGGTATACCTGGATGTAGAGGTAGATTCTACCATTATTGAAGCTAATCATGATCCTTACGGAACTCCTGCAAATGAGAATGTGCATGAGTTTATAAACAAAGAAGGTGAAAACCATGTTATTATTCCAATAGGAATGGTGGGCTTCAATAAAGATCAGAAGTATGTGTATACTGATACTATAGACTATCAGACATTTGCAGAAACAAAAAGATACCGTTCCGGCACAAATATAGAGCGGCATTATGAAGACAATGTATTAAAATCCTACAAACGTGATTCAGGCTATATTGATGACAACAGGAAGAGGGTGCATAGCAACAGAGATACAGAAGATCTGGTGGACGACGGAAAGCACCGTGGAACCTCCTTAAATTCTTTGTCTGATGAAGAAATAAGGCGCCGGGAAATTGAAGAAAGAGAGCACCCACGCCATCGTGGTACGGAAGATCGCCCAGGTACAGGTGCCATAAATTCTACCAGGCACGCCGATACTGCTTATGACAGGGAATTCCAAAGTGAAACGGAGAAGGAACATCCCCGTTTTGAAAATGTAAATGAACAGGCCAGGAAGAAAAAGGAATCGGGATCTGACCAGCGCGGTAACACATCTTACGACAGGGATTTCAACAGTAAGCAATCTTCAGAACGCCCTCAGGACGAATATATAGATGACAGGTCTTTCAGCAAGGAAAAAGGCGATTACGAAAGAAAGAAAAAGAGCAGTTATGCTGCCGATCGGGAAGAAGCTGAAAGAGAGCGAAAATATGATGAAGACGATCCTTTTTATGACCGGGAAGAATTCCGGAACAGGGAATACAGGGGACGCAGAGATCTTTAAGGACCACCTACTGTTTTGTTGTGGTACGCAGGGGCTGACATTTTGGTTAGCCCTTTTTAATTTACAAAAGGAAAATGGCCCCCATTTATTCGTTTTAAATAAGCCTTAGGAAGTTGAAACAAAAAAATTTCCCTCGGAATTCAATAAAAACCAGGTCTTTAAATATGATGGGGAGATATTTTCAAGCACAGCATCTGCTGCAAATTTTAATCCACAAGGGACAACTGGATCCTCTTTTGGTCCAGATCTATCCCTGTAACGGTAACTTCCAGCTGCTGGTTAAGCTTGACGACTTCATTTACATCGGAAACAAACTTTTTTGCCAGTTTGGAGATATGTACAAGTCCGCTTTCTTTTATTCCAATATCCACAAAACAGCCAAAATTGGTAATATTGTTTACCAGCCCCGGCAGCTTCATTCCCTCCTTTAAATCTTCAATAGTTTTAACGGAAGGATCAAATTCAAATTCGGTGATTTTGCTGCGGGGATCCAGCCCGGGTTTTTCCAATTCTTTGGCAATATCCTGTAAAGTAGGCAGCCCAACTTCCGCAGAAATATAATCGGCTAAATTTAAATTTTTCACCACTTCCTTGTTTCCAACCAGCTGTTCCAGCGTCAGGTTTTTATCCGCTGCTATTTTTTCTACAACGGAGTAATTTTCAGGATGAACACCAGTGTTGTCCAGGGGATTTTCAGCATTTTTTATCCGCAGAAAACCCGCCGATTGTTCATAGGCTTTGGCTCCCAGCCGGGCCACCTTCAGCAGTTCCGCACGCTTTGTAAATCCGGCAGTTCCACTTCTGTACTCTAAAATATTAGATGCGATACCAGCTCCAATCCCAGATACGTAAGACAGCAGTTCCTTACTGGCGGTATTTACATTTACGCCAATCCGGTTCACGCAGCTCATCACCACAGTATCCAGCTTATTTTTAAGTTTTGCTTGGTCTACTTCATGCTGGTACTGCCCTACTCCAATAGATTTAGGATCAATTTTTACAAGTTCGGCCAAAGGATCACTCAGCCGCCGGCCAATGGAAACCGCCCCGCGAACCGTAATATCATAATCTGGAAACTCTTCCCTGGCAAGTTTTGATGCGGAATAAACCGATGCTCCGGCTTCATTCACAATAAAAACCGCTACCTCCCTGTCAAACTTTATCTTTTTAATGAACCTTTCTGTTTCACGGGAAGCCGTTCCGTTTCCTATAGAAATTGCTTCAATTTTATAGGCATTTACCAGCGACTTGATTTTCTTCATCGCCATGGAAAATTCCTTCTGTGGCGGATGCGGATAAATATTTTCGTTGTAGAGCAAACTGCCATTCTCATCCAGGCATACAACTTTGCATCCCGATTTAAAGCCGGGGTCAATAGCAAGAATCCTTTTGCTGCCCAATGGGGGTGCCATTAGCAATTGTTCCAGGTTTGAGGCGAATACGGCAATAGCCTCTTCATCTGCTTTTTCTTTGGCTACATTCAAAAATTCCGTGCTAAAGAATGGCTTTAGTAATCTCTTATAGGCATCTTCTATCGCTTCGGAAAGTATTGCAGGCGATTTTGAAGAATTCCCTTTAATAATTATATGCGCAATAATTTTATGAGCCTCTTCCTGTTCTACTTCAATTTTGATTCTCACAAACTTTTCTGCCTGTGCACGATGTAGCGCCAGGAACCGGTGAGAGGGAATCCGCCTTAAATTTTCAGACCAGTTAAAATATTGCTTATATTTTTGAGCTTCAGGCTTTTTTTCTTCCGCTTTAATAACTTTGGAAGAAATTACTGCCGTTCTGCCATAAAGTTGTCTTAAACGAGAACGCACAAGATTATTTTCATTGATCCATTCCGCGATAATATTTTTAGCGCCTTCAAGGGCTTCAGCAACAGTATTCACGCTGCCTTTCACGAAACGCCGGGCCATTACCTCAGCCTCAGCATTGTTCTGCGCCATTATCATTTTCGCCAGGGGTTCCAATCCAAGTTCCCTGGCTGCATCTGCCTTTGTTTTCCTTTTTTTCTTAAATGGCAGGTAAAGATCCTCCAGTTGTATAAGTGCTGAGGCATCTTCTATTTTCTTTCGTAAGGCATCGGGTAGAGCACCCTGTTCTTCAATAGATTTAAGGATACTGGCTTTTCTTTTTTCAAGCTCTTTCCAGGTATTGGCAAAGTCAGCGATTTTTTCAATTTCAACTTCGGAAAGATTTCCGGTGGCTTCTTTTCTATAACGGGCAATAAATGGAATAGTGGCATCCTGTTCCAAAAGGTCCAGGGTGTTTTTCAGGCCCTTCTGATTGATTTCAGTTTGAGAGGCAACAAATTTTAATAGTTCCAAGAGAGAAGTTTTGAAAATTAGAAAGTCACAAATATATCTGAAACAAATAGATTTACCGGAAACACTTCCGCAGAAAGGCTTAGGAAATATAAGTTTTAGATAATCTCCACTTCCCGCGAATGTTCGATAGCTTTTTCGCTGTTTTTAAAATAACAGGTGGCAACTCCCATATCTTCTATATTTTTTAGCACTTCCTGTACTTCCTTTTTTTGGGAATTCCTGGTTTGCCTAATATAAATTGCCCCAATGCTCAAGGGATAGGTTTTACAAATCCTTTCGTACAGGTAGGGATCCTTTTGGGAATCGTCCCCCAGCAACACATATTGCAATTTGGGATAAAAAGCAATTATATCCTTTATTTTATCATATTTGTGATTATGGCTGCCCCTCCCGCTGGAAAGAAAATCCCGGATACCGGTCTTGATTTTCTTCAGTTTGATAACTGCTTTGGGAAGATTATGAATGCGTGCGAACTCTTCAATAAATTCATATAAATTCCACTCACTGCTGGAAACATAAAAGAAGGAATTTGAAGCTTCTTCACTGTCCTGGCCTGCAATGCTTAGCGCCCGGTAATGGTTTACCACATCATTAAAAATCTTACGCTTGTTCACGTTCTTAGAAAGCATCACGTAAAGTTTTTTAAAGAAACTGTTGCTGTGGGAGATTAGAAAAGTATCATCAATATCTGAAATAATGGCGAATTTACTTTTATAAGGTTTAAGCAACTCGCCTTTTTCAATGATGCCAAACTCATTTAGTTCGCAAATCACTTCATATTTATGCCAGCCACTCTCCAATTCTTCAGTAAAAGGAATGGAAAACCGAAAATAGCCATCTTCCTGGGTCTTTGTGGTAACATCTATATTTTTGAACTTCAGTCGTATTTTCACGTTAGGCAGCGGCTTTATCCTGAACATATGGATAATTGAAAACGCATGCCTGATTCCCTTGCGGTCTAAACGGTATTTATCTGGTGCCCAGGATTTAAAGAGATGACCAAAAACAATTAGCTCCTGGTCATTAACATATCCGCGGTACAATTTTAAATCTAGTTTCAAAAGCTTTAATTTTTCTCTAACTAACAATCATTTACAAAATACTTAATTTTAGCCATATTGGTAAATCTATGGGAGACATTAAAGAAATTTTATTAATTGTAAATCCTATTTCAGGAGACATTGATAAACAAAACATGGTAGATGAATTAAAAGTGATACTGCAGGATTCAGGCGCAGAATTGTTTATCTATCATACAAAAGGCGAAAAAGATCTCCAAAATATCAGAAAAATAGTTGAGGAAAGAGAACCCTGGAGGATTATCGCTGCAGGCGGGGACGGTACTATTAAAATGGTGGCAGAAGCTACCAAAAAGTATGATATTCCTATAGGAATAATCCCCAGTGGCTCGGCAAATGCCATGGCCTTAAATCTCAATATCCCGGAAACTCTTGAAGAACAAATAGAAGTTGCTTTAGGCAATAATTTTCTGGACATCGACCTTATCTTCCTGAACGATGAAATTGGCCTGCACATGAGTGACTTGGGAATCAATGCCGAATTGATCAGGAATTATGAAGAATCTTCTTTCCGCGGAAAATTTGGATACCTTCTACAAACAATACCTACACTTATACAAAGCAAATATCCTTACACTTTTACGATAGAAACGGAAGGTAAAAAGATTACCGAAGAAGGCATTTTGCTCGCCTTTGCAAACGCCAAAAAATATGGCACGGGAGCCAATGTAAATCCCTCCGGAGCATTGGACGACGGTATTATGGAAATCCTTATTTTCAGGGATTTTGATTTTGTTGAAATGCTAAAAACCCTCCGCAATGAAACCAACCTCAGCCAGGATTTTGTGAAGGTTATCCCGGTAAAAAATGCTGTGGTAAGTTGTCCCAAACCCGTGGCCTTTCAGATTGATGGGGAATATCGTGGAGAAGCCACAAAGGTTTCCGTAAACATCCTCCCGGAAAAGGCGAAAATCGCGGTTCCTGAATAGGCAAAACTGAAATTTTCAAACGTTTTCGCCGGAAAAAACTGCCGGATTTCGTCCTTAATAAATTTTAAGCTTCTACTTTCCAAAGCCTTATACGCCTTCATCCCCAGTATTTGCAGGCATTCACATTCCATTTTTATTAATTTATAGCGGTTATAAATATAATATTAACAACCATAAGGGGTGTTTTTCATACATATCTTATTGCTGAGTACTATTTTTTATTAATTTTATTACAGGTTCCAGACCTTATTAACAACTAAAACTAACTTTATGAAAAAAAAATTACTTAGGCTGGTTTTTTTCCTGATTGCTGCTATGAGTGTGGGTTTTGTTCAGGCTCAGCAAACGGTCTCTGGAAAAGTTACCGATGGCTCAATGCCTGTTCCCGGGGTGAATATTCTGGTACAGGGAACTTCTAATGGTACCACCACCGATTTTGACGGGAACTATACCCTGGAAAATGTTCCCGATGATGCAGTTCTTGTATTTAGTTTTGTGGGTTTTGCACAGCAGCAGGTATCTGTTAATGGCCGTGAAACCATTAATGTGACCATGCAGGAAGATGCTGCCGCCCTTAGTGAAGTAGTGGTAATAGGTTATGGCTCTACCACAAGAAGAGATGCCACCGGCGCTGTTGCAACGGTATCTGCCGAAGAATTTAACCGCGGGCTGGTTGCTTCTCCGGAACAGTTAATACAGGGGAGAACAGCCGGGTTACAGGTAACCAATTCTAGTGGCGAACCGGGTGGTGGAGTGAATATAAGGATACGGGGAACAACTTCTGTACGCGGGGGCAACAATCCTCTCTTTGTTGTTGATGGTGTACCACTGTCTGGCGACGATGTTTCTGCCGGCGGTACAAACGCGGGCTTTGGTGACAGCTCTCCCAAAAACCCTCTTAACTTTCTTAACCCACAAGATATTGAAAGCATAAGTGTACTAAAAGATGCTTCGGCCACTGCTATTTACGGTTCGAGGGGTGCAAACGGGGTGGTAATAATCACCACAAAATCAGGCCGCGGTGCCGAGTCCAGGATACAGTACAGCACCAACCTGGGAATTGCAACCCCTGCCAATGAATATGATCTTTTAAACCGTGAAGAGTGGCTGGAAGCTTATGCTGAAACAGGACAGGATGTAGACGCGGTAGATTACGGGGCAGATACCAACTGGCAGGACGAGATTATGCGTACAGCCTTTACTCAGGAACATAACCTGTCGTATTCAGATTCCTATACCAATGGCAGCCACAGGGTCTCCGTGGGATATTCAGACCTTATGGGGATTATTGAAAATTCTTCAATGGAAAGGCTTGCCGGAAGGTTAAATATTAATCATAGATTTCTTGATGATAAACTGAACTTGAATTTACAGGCCACTTTGTCCCGAGTGAATGACGAAAGGGCTCCTATTTCGAATAATGCAGGTTTTGCCGGGGATTTGCTCGGCGCCGCCTACCGGATTAATCCCACCACACCTGCAGATCCCGATTTTTATGAAGGCCGTATTAATCCCAATGGGCTATTGAAATACACTCAGGATGAAACAGAGACCGACAGGTTTCTAATAAATTTTTCAACAGAATATAACATTACTGAAGGTTTGTCTGCAAAAGTGAACCTGGGCTATGACAAATCTGAATCTTATCGCGGCTTCGCTATATCTGGGGATATCCAGGGCATCCAGAGTGCCGTACCGGGCAATGGAAGGTCACAGATTAATGAGATCGAGAGAACCAACAGTTTGCTTGAAGCTACCTTGAACTATGAGAAAATGTTCGATAACTCCAAAATAGATGCTTTAATTGGCTATTCTTATCAGGAATTCGACAGGGAAGGAATAAATGTTAGCGGCTGGGGATTTCCTGATATGGCTATGAATGCAATGGTAGATGATCTTCAGGATGCACGTGATGTAATTGAAGGTAGCATCCAGGGATCTTATCAGCAATACGGTTACGATACCAACGGGTTCTTTATAAACCGGCTTTTTCCGGAAGTAGCTACAGATACTCCTTCTTCTCCTTCAGGAATTAATGTAAACGCCGTTTCCGGAGATACTTTCCATACCATTGATGAGCTACAATCCTTTTTTGGCAGGGTAAATTATACGCTCGCTGAGAAATATATTTTAACTGCAACATTAAGGGCAGACGGCTCAACAAGATTTGGGGGCAATAACAAGTATGGGTATTTCCCTTCAGGAGCTTTTGCGTGGCAAATGGCCGACGAAGATTTTATTCCTGAAGCCATTTCTACTTTAAAAATCAGGTTGGGATATGGAATTACCGGGAACCAGGAGATTCCTTACAACCTTTACACCCCGAGGGACAGGTTTGGGGACATAGGTATAAGCGATGCGGGCCTGGTAAATATTCCGGGAACCGGGCAGGTGACCTTCAGGAACGAAGATCTTAAATGGGAAACCACCTCTCAAACCAATATTGGGATAGATTATGGCTTTATGGCAGACCGCCTGAACGGCTCGCTGGATTTTTACTATAAGAAGACCACAGACCTCCTGTTCCAGACATTTTCAGCTCAACCTGCTGCACAGGATTTCGTGTGGGAAAACCTGGATGCTAACGTGATCAATAAGGGAGTGGAATTCAGTATTAATTATAGTATTATTCAGCAGGAAGAATTTTACTGGAACCTTGGGCTTAACTTTTCCTATAACGACAATATGGTTGAAGATTTTCAGGGGGGAATTCAAACCGGAGGAATTAATGGCCAGGGCCTAACCAATGCCTACGCCCAGCTTCTTGCAGAAGGACAGCCTCTTTTCTCTTATTACCTGAGGGAATTTGGTGGCTTTGATGAGAACGGACAAACTATCTATCCTAATGGGGATGTGCAGGAGTTTGTTGGAAAAAGTGCCTTGCCTACAACCAACCTGGGAATTTCAACCCGCGTAGAATATGGGAACTGGGATCTCTCTGCTTTCCTTAACGGGCAATTCGGCTTCTGGGTTTACAACAACACCGAAAATGCATTTTTCACTGCCGGGGCCTTAAATTCTGGTTCTAACGTTATCCAGGATGTAGTGGGGAATGGTGAAGGCTACGGGAATGCGCCAGATGTTTCTACCCGATTCCTGGAAAAAGGTGATTTTCTGAGGTTGCAAAATGCCACTTTAGGGTATAACTTTTCTGTGGCAGACGATAGTTTTCTCAATTCGTTAAGGATTAGCCTAACAGGGCAAAACCTGTTCCTTATTACCAGCTACAGTGGCCTTGATCCTGAAGTAGATACCGATAAAGCTCTGAACAATATTCCTACGGCAGGAATTGAGTACACCTCTTATCCCAGGGCAACAACGGTAACTTTAGGAGTAAACGTATCATTTTAAAAAAACAGCATGAAAAATAAATTTATAAAAACCGCTTTTTTATTGGGCGCAGTGTTGAATTTTACCGCCTGTACAGACCTGGAACTGGAAGAAACAGATTCTATTTTTCGTGAAGATTCAGGTGGCGGATTTTCAGGTGTAAGCGATGTGCCCTCGGCTTTGGCCAATAATTATAACGCCATAAGGGATCAGCTAAACACGCAGGAAAACCTTTATGCCCTGCAGGAAGTAACAACCGATGAAATGCTGGTACCCACCCGCGGTACCGACTGGGGGGATAATGGCCTTTGGCGGTCCCTGCACCAGCACACCTGGGACCCAAACCACCAGTTCCTCCTAAATTCCTGGAACAATAACAACCGGAATGTTTTTAATTTATCTGAAATTATCGCGCCCGAAAGCAATGCAAATCCACAGCAAATCGCCGAGGCTAAATTCCTTCGCGCGTTTAGCATGTTTTGGGTAATGGACCTTTTTGGGCAGGTTCCTTTTAGAGGAGTAGATGAAGGGGCAGATGTAGACCCTGGGGTGATGACCAGAAGCGAAGCTTTCGATTTTATTATGACCGACCTTACCGATGCCTTGCCAGATTTAAGAAGTGCCGGCCCAGGCGCCGAAGCTAACTTTGCTACTAAAGCTGCAGCACATTACCTACTGGCCAAGCTTTATTTAAACAAACACATTTACCTGAGTAACGCCCAGACAGCACCAGAAGATATGAATATGGTTATAGAGCATGTTGATGAGATTGCTGCACTTGGGTTTGGATTGCAAAGTGGTTTTTTTGAACTCTTCAAACCGGCGGTAGATAGCGAAACCATATGGTACACCAACACAGGAGTAGGATCCCGCATCTGGAACGGCCTGCACTATAACCAGGGGGTTCCGGGACAGGAGGCAGGTGGCTGGAACGGCTTTGCCACCCTTGCAGAATTCTACGATCTTTTTGAAGGGCCAGAGGATTCCAACCATCCTGATGTTGGCCAGGAAGAAAGACGTGGCTTTGTGCCAGTGGAAGGTACCCGTGTTGGTGAAGGAGATGGCTATTTTGCCGGAGGAAAAGACGACGATGGAGATGGATTTGTTGACGGTTCTTATATTGGCCTTGGTTTCCTATTTGGCCAGCAATACAACCTGGACGGCTCTATGACGGAAACCCGAAGTGGTGCGCCGCTTTTTTATACAAAAGAGCTTCCGGGCCTGGTAGGAAATCCTGAAAATAGTGGTATAAGGGTGCTTAAATACCATCCCTCCAATGGGGCTTACGCAGAACATATGATCTTGTTCAGGTATGCAGATGCCCATCTAATGAAAGCCGAGGCCATTATGAGGGGAGGATCATCGAGCGAAACCGCACTGGAACTTGTAAATGAACTTAGGGAACTTAGAATGGCTTCACCGCTTACCAACCTTGCAGAGCAGGATATGCTGGATGAAAGAGGTAGAGAACTTTACAATGAGATGTGGAGAAGGCAGGATCTCATCAGGTTTGGCCAGTTTACTGAGGAGTGGGCATATAAACCGGAGTCGGGCGAATTCCGTACCTTATTCCCCATTCCCACAACAGCGCTAACCTCTAATCCTAATTTAACCCAAAACGAAGGTTACTAACATTAATCAATCTGTATCCAGAGGCTTAAAAGGTAATTTTCACTATCTTTTAAGCCTCTTTTGTCATTGATTGTTTGAAAATTTTTTTCCCGATTGCCAACCCCAATATTCCAAAAACAGGATGTTCAAAAATTTCAAAAATCAGTACCTGGCGCTTTCAGTCCTACTTTTAATAACTTGCCTCTCCTGTTCAGATGAAGAAAAAATAGTTGAAGCTAACAAGAAAGAAGAAGTAAAAAAGGATGTTCTATTTACCAGGATGAGTCCAGATTCCACAGGAATTGATTTTACCAATACCGTAAAAAATGAAAAAGAATTCAACATCTTCAGGTACCGCAATTTTTATAACGGTGCCGGAGTAGGAATAGGAGATTTGAATAATGACGGCCTTCCGGATGTTTACCTCACCTCAAACATGGGAGAAAATAAGCTTTATTTAAATGAAGGAGATTTCAAATTTAAAGACATCACGGCCTCTTCAGGAACAGGCGGCAAGAAAGCATGGTCCACAGGAGTTAGCCTCGTAGATATTAATAACGACGGCTATCTGGACATTTATGTTTGTAACGCGGGAAACATTGAAGGTAGCGATAGGAAAAATGAGCTTTTCATCAATAATGGCAACCTCACCTTTACCGAATCTGCCGCTGCATATAACCTGGACGAAAATGGCTTTACCACGCATGCTGCTTTTTTTGATTACGACCAGGACGGAGACCTGGATGTTTATATATTGAATAATAGTTTTATTCCTGTATCCAGCCTGGGCTATAACAACAAAAGGAACCTTAGGAGTGAAGACTGGGATTTACCCGAAGTTTTTAAAGGAGGTGGGGATAAGCTGCTCCAAAACAATAATGGAAAATTCCAGGACGTAAGCGAAAAAACGGGTATTTATGGCAGCCTTATTGGCTTTGGGCTGGGGGTAACAGTGGGAGATGTCAACAACGATTTATTGCCAGATATTTATGTTTCCAACGATTTTTACGAAAGGGATTATTTATACATCAACCAGGGAGACGGCAGCTTTAGCGAAGAAATTAAAAATTGGGTTTCCCACCTTAGCCTCTCCTCCATGGGGGCAGATATGGCCGATATCAACAACGACGGCTATCCCGAAATTTTTGTTACCGATATGCTTCCCGAAGATGACAAAAGGCTAAAAAATACCAGCGATTTTGAGCGCTATGATATATATAAGCTTAAGGAGGAAAAAGACTTTTTTCATCAGTACATGCAAAATTCCCTTCAGTTGAACAATCAAAATAACAGCTTTTCAGAAATTGCCTTTTTTAGCGGCGTGGCCCAAACTGACTGGAGTTGGGGAGCGTTGATTTTTGATATGGACAACGATGGTTTTAAAGATATTTATGTGAGTAACGGCATCTATAAAGACCTCACCAACCAGGATTTTATGGATTTTTTCGCCAATGATATTCTGCAGGAGATGGTGCTCACCGGCAAAAAGAAAGAATTCGATTCCATTATCAATAAAATGCCCAGCACTCCAATTCCCAATTATGCTTTTAAAAATAATGCCGATTTAAGTTTTAGTAACGCTACTGAAAACTGGGGATTTTCCGAACCAAGTTTTTCCAATGGTTCTGCTTATGGAGATTTAGATAATGACGGGGATGCAGATCTAATTGTGAACAATGTAAATCAGGAACTTTTTGTTTACAGGAATAATTCAGATAAAAAGCTGGAGCATTCCTATTTAAAACTTAAGCTGAAGGGTAGTGAAAAAAACAGGTTTGCGATTGGCAGCAAAGTAAAGGTTTACGCCCGGGATTTGCTGGTAAGCCAGGAATTAATCCCCACGCGCGGGTTTCAATCTTCTATAGATTACGAATTCACCATCGGCCTGGGAAAAACCAAAAAGGTTGATTCTATCCGTGTATTTTGGCCTGATAAAAAGACACAACTTCTTAAGGATATTGAGGTGAATAAGAGGCTCGTTCTTGAATATCAAGATGCTTCGGGAGAATTTAATCCTGAAAAATCAAATCGGAAAATGCTTTTATCTGAAGTCAAAACAAACATTACGCCACACAAAGAAGATAATTACGTGGATTATGATTATGAAGGTTTGGTATCAAAAATGCTTTCCCGAGAAGGCCCTGCAATTGCTGTTGCCGATATTAATGCTGATGGAAACGATGACCTTTACATTGGGGGTGCTAAAAATCAGCCGGGAAAAATTTACCTTCAGGGCAATAATGGAAATTTTAGAGAGGCCGCTAATTCCATATTTGAAGAACATTCCGCATTTGAAGACACCGCTGCTGTTTTTGCCGACATCAATGGCGATGGCAAACCCGATCTTGTGGTCGCTTCAGGAGGGAATAATGTTTATGCTGATAAAAAGCTTTACCAAACAAGAATTTATATAAATGGCGGGAATGGTCATTTTTCAGCTTCCCCTTCAGAAATAGAAAATATAGGGCATAATTCTGCAGTTATCGCAGCCACAGATTATGATCTGGATGGGGATATCGATCTTTTTATAGGCGGAAGAAGTGTACCAGGAATTTATGGTATCAATGCCAAAAGCCAACTCCTTGAAAACGATGGAAAGGGTAATTTTAAAGATGTAACCGAAGCTCTTGCATACGAATTAAGGGAAATTGGAATGGTGACAGATGCCGAATGGGCAGATATTGATGACGACCAAAAACCAGACCTCATTATCTCCGGAGACTGGATGGCTCCAAAAATTTTTAAAAATACCGGCGATGGCCTTAGGCCTTTTAAAAGCAATCTTGAAAAATACACCGGTGCCTGGAATATTGTAAAAGTGGCCGATCTTAATAATGACAGTATTCCAGACCTGATTTTGGGCAATCGCGGGACAAACAGTTTTTATAATGTTGAAAATGAAGGGCCGGTAAAAATTTACATCAACGATTTTGACAATAATGGTACTATCGAACAAATCTGCACCAGGCCAATTAATGGAAAAGATGTGCCTATTCATCTTCGCCGGGAACTTTCCGGCCAGATTGCATCGCTTAAAAAGCAAAACCTGAAATTTTCAGAATATGCCACAAAATCTATAGATGAATTATTTCCTAAAGAAGTCATCTCAAACTCCATCGTAAAGAACATTTCAACTTTTCAAAGCATGATTGCTATTAATAAAGGTGATGGGAATTTTGAATTAAAGGCTATGCCTGCAAAAGCGCAATTTTCAAGTATCCATGCCATTGAAGTTGCCGATGTAAATAAGGATGGAATTCCCGATATTTTTCTCGCGGGGAATGACTATGATCTAAAACCCCAGTTTTCGCGCCTGGATGCTAATTACGGCCTAGTGCTCACCGGGGATGATAATGGGAATTACGCGGTAATGGACGCATATAAAACTGGTTTTTTCACCCGCGGCCAGGTAAGAAATATGGAAAAATTCCGCAATAGAAACGGACAGGAAATGCTTATTCTGGGGATTAACAATAGTGCACCAAAAATTTTTAAGTTAGAAAAATGAGAAAATTCAGCATCTTATTTTTACTGATTTTGGGCTGTTTCAGTTGTTCCGAAGAAATTCCAGAAGAAAAGCAACAAAAACTTTTCACAACCTTGGGTCCTGAAGCTACAAACTTGAATTTCACCAACCAGTTAACCGAAACCGATGCCCTGAACATTCTGGATTATCTCTATTTCTATAATGGTGGCGGCGTAGCCATTGGAGATATTAACAATGATGATCTCCCGGATATTTACCTTACCGGAAACCAGGTTAAAAACAAACTTTTTCTCAACAAGGGAAGTATGAAGTTTGAAGATATCACAGAAAATGCCGGAGTTGGCGGCAATTCTGACTGGAATACAGGAGTGGTTATGGCAGATGTGAATGGCGACGGATTATTGGACATTTACGTTTGTGCCGTGGTTGGCGTAAATGGCTTACGTGGAAAAAATGAATTATATATTAATAACGGCAACACTACTTTTATTGAAATGGCCGAAGATTACGGCCTGGATTTCAAAAACTACTCCTCCTCTGCCGCTTTTTTTGATTATGATAATGATGGAGATCTGGACATGTTTTTGCTCAATCATGCCGTACATACTATAAATACTTACGGCCCTGCCGATATTCGTAATAAGCGCACGGAAGAAAGCGGAGATAAATTGCTGAAAAATGAAAACGGAAAATTTACAGATGTAAGCGAAGAAGCCGGGATTTACGGGGGAGCAAATGGATACGGCCTTGGCCTTGCTACTGCAGATTTTAATAATGACGGTTTTACAGATATTTATGTGAGTAACGATTTTCACGAAGATGATTATTATTACATCAACAATGGAGACGGTACGTTTACGGAAGACTTAAAGGGAAAATTTGGCCACGTGAGCCGGTTTTCTATGGGAAATGACGTTGCCGATGTAAACCGGGATGGTTTTTTGGATATTCTTACCCTGGATATGCTTCCTGAAGATGAAAAGGTTTTAAAAGCTTCAGTTGGGGATGATCCTGTCGATTTGGATAGGATGAAAGTTAACAGGCTTAATTACCACAATCAATATAGCCGAAATATGCTGCAACTTAATCAGGCTGGGGAATATTTTCAGGAGATTGGATTGTTCAGCGGACTCGCGGCCACAGACTGGAGCTGGTCGCCACTTTTTGGGGATTATGATCAGGATGGCATCCAGGACGTATTTATTACCACCGGAATTCCTAAACGGCCAAACGATCTGGATTATATTAAATATGTGTCCAGCGAACAAATTCAGAAGAAGATAAATGCCACCAATCTGGTAGATCAAAAAGCTCTCGATAAAATGCCTTCCGGCGCGGTGCCAAATTACATTTTCAAGGGAGCGCCAGATTTGCATTTTGAAAGATATGAAAACTGGATTTCTACAGACTCTATTATTTCCACCGGGGCAGCATATGGAGATTTGGACAATGACGGAGATTTGGATATTGTCACCAACAACATTAATGAGCCGGTCTCAGTTTATGAAAATAAAACGGACAGTCTTGCAAATTTTCTAAAATTAAAACTTAGGTTTCACGCGCCAAACATCTATGGAATTGGTACAAAGGTAATTTCTTATAATAATGGCAAGCAGCAGGTAAAACAATTATTCACTTCACGTGGATTCCAATCTTCTTCAGAACCAATACTGCATTTTGGTTACGGCGAAAATAGAAAAATCGATTCCCTCCTAATCATTTGGCCAGATAACACTTTTCAAATAATAAAAGATGTAGCAACTAACCAGGCACTTGAAATATTTGCATCAGAAAATCGTGATACCATAAATTATCAAAAGTTGTTTCCCAGGAAAAAAAAGTGGTTTGAAAAGATAGATTCCCTGCCCGGTTTGGATTATGTTCATGAAGAGAACCCATATACCGATTTTGACCGGCAGAAACTTATTCCTTATCAAATTTCAGATCGTGGTCCGGCAGTGGCCGTAAAAGATTTTAACCAGGATGGGAAAGAAGATATATTCTTCGGAAGTTCTAAATTTCAACCTGCCCGGGTTTATCTTCAGAAGAATGCTTCCTATGAAGCAACTGTATTTCCAACAATCGCTAAAGATTCCATTACTGAAGATGTTTCTGCTGCCGTTGCCGATTTTAACGGGGATGGGCTCCAGGATTTATTTGTGGCCTCTTCAGGAGGGGAATTTAGCGGGAAAAATGAAGCTCTCCTGGATAGGCTATACATTTCTACAGGCAAAGATTTTAATAAACAGGAACTTCCCCCCTATTTTGAAAACAGTTCTGTAGTTGCCGTTGCAGATTATGATGGGGATGGCGATAACGATGTATTTGTAGGAGGACATGCTGTTTCCAGCGATTTTGGTAAGATCCCGAATTCATATATTCTTAAAAATGAAGATGGAAATTTTTCTATTGTTCATAATAAGGAACTTCAAAATATAGGAATGGTGACCGATGCCATTTGGGATGATTTTGATAACGATGGCCGGGAAGATTTAATTCTTGTTGGCGAATGGATGTCTCCCAAATTTTTCAGGAATGAAGACGGGCGGTTGAAAGACAGGACAGCACGATTTATTTCTGAAAAGCTAAACGGATTATGGCAGCGCATTATTCCATTCGACATTAACAACGATGGTAAAATGGATTACCTCCTGGGAAACTGGGGCTTGAACACCAAATTAAATGCTTCAGCCGATTTCCCGCTGAAGTTATATTACAATGATTTTGATAACAATGGCAGTACCGAAACAATTTTATCTTATTCCAAAAATGGCAAATATTACACCTTGAATGGTCTGGACGAGCTGGTAGGACAGCTATCTTTTCTTCGGAAGAAATTTCCCGCATACAAGGATTTTGCAGGTAAAACCGTTGACGAAATTTTTGACCGGAAAGAACTGGAAAAGGCAGAATTATTAACAGTTAACACTCTGGCTTCCGGATATTTGCTAAATCAGCAGGGAAAGTTTAAATTTGAAAAATTTGAGGCTCCTCTGCAGGTTGCGCCGTTGATGTGCTTCCTGAAAGCAGATTTCAACAGAGATGGAAAAGAAGAAATTTTTGCAGCCGGAAATTACTTCGGAATTACGCCTTACCACGGCAGGTTTGATGGCTTGGCCGGCAATATCATAACTTCAACCGGGCATACTATTGAAGCTAAAGATCTGGGTGTAGACCTTACGCAAAAATCGGTTAGAAGCCTTGATGTAATTAACTTTAACGGCAAAGATTATTTAATGGTGACTGTGAACAATGATAAACCCTTGCTCTACACAATTAGTGAATAACATGAAGAACATTTTTTTCATTTTACTCTTAACCGTTTTGGCTGGAGGCTGCTCAAAAGACAAACCTTTAGTAATCTCATCAGAAGATTATCACTCTTCTGTTGGACGCCTTACTGATGTGATGGTACATGATATTTTCTCGCCACCCGTAGCCAGCCGCGTGTACGCGTATTCTAATATCGCCGCTTACGAAGTAATAGCCCAGGGTAGTGAAAGGTTCACATCTTTGAGTGAAGAATTTGAGGAATTAAAAAAGATCCCAAAGGCAGATTCCACTAAACAAATAAATCTGAGGCTCGCAGCGGTGGTAGCCCAGATGGAAATAGGCAAAAAGCTTATCTTTTCTGAAGAAAGTATTTCCACATTTCACGACAGCCTTTCAGGAGTGTGGAAAAAGCAGAATGAGGAAGAATTTTTTGATTCCCAGGAATATGGAAAGGCGGTTGCCGCTGTAATAAGCGAATGGATGGATAAAGATAATTACAAGGAAACCCGCACCATGCCAAAATTCTCAGTTTATTCTGAAGATCCTTCCCGCTGGCAACCCACCCCCCCTGCATACATGGATGGTATTGAGCCACATTGGGCAAAAATAAGACCCTTTATAATGGATAGTGCTTCTCAATTTAAACCTGCCCCGCATCCCGATTTTTCACTTCAGAAGGACACCAATTTTTATAAGGAACTTATAGAAGTCTATAATGTTAAAAATAATATGGCCGAAACGGGCGATGCATCCGAAGAAATGAAAATGGCCAGGTTTTGGGACTGCAATCCTTATGTTTCCACCACCCGCGGACATTTAATGTTTGCTACCAAAAAAATCACTCCCGGGGGACATTGGATTGGGATTTGTAAAATTGCCTGTCAAAAAAACAACCTGGATTTTGAAGAAACAGTTTATGCCTACACCACCACCTCTATTGCCATGGCAGATGCTTTTATTAGCACTTGGGACGAAAAGTACCGCAGCGAGTTAATTAGGCCGGAAACCCTTATTAATAAATACATTGATGAAAACTGGAAGCCGGTGCTGCAAACCCCTCCTTTTCCGGAATATCCCAGCGGGCATTCGGTAGTTTCAGGCGCGGCTGCCACAATACTTACCAGGCTTTTTGGAGATTTAACTTTTGATGATGACACAGAGGTAAAATACGGGCTGCCGGTAAGATCCTTTGCATCCTTTAACCAGGCGGCAGAAGAAGCTGCAATGAGCAGGCTATACGGCGGTATCCACTTCAGGTCGGCGATTGAAAAAGGCCTGGAACAAGGAAAAGCTATTGGTGCTTATGTGGTGGATGATCTGGAGGTAAAATCTTTATATTAACCTCATTTTTATGAAGAAAAGCTTTCTTTTTGGCTTAGCATTTATAAGCCTGGCCATTGCCTCCATCTGGTATTTTTTCATCAAAGAACATGATTATTCTATTAGTTTTACTACAGCATCCCCGCCCGGGGCAGTTTATGAAAAACTCAAGAATATGCCCTTTGATCATTCTGAAGAAAGACCTTTTCATAGTATAACTCAGGAAACAGGCAGCACAAAAATACAATGGGTTTTATCAGCTCAGGACACCATTACCATGGTAGTGGCAAGCTTTAAGAATATAGAAAATTCCTTTGGAGAAAGGTTCGCGCTTCTTTTTGGCAAATCTGAAAGCAGGGAGAAAATGAAACAACTTGTGCTTAATATAATGGAAGAGCTTAAAGAAGATAACAACTTTTATAAGGTTAAGATAAGCGGAAGAGAAAAAATGCCTGCTGCAAATTGTGCCTGTATTGCTTTACATAATAAAGTAGATCAAAAAGCTTATGATATGATGAAGAATATTAATTTTCTTTCTGACTACGTACTCTATAACCATCTTGAGATGAGCGGCAGGCCCCGGGTGTTTGTAAAAAATTGGAATATAAAAGAAGCTAATATGGACTACGATTTCTGTTTCCCTATTAAAAATCTTAGTGGTATTCAGGAAAGAGGACCTATTTTTTTTAGAACAATTCCTGAACAAACAGCAATAAAGGCTATTTTCCACGGAAATTACATGTTCTCTCACCAAGCCTGGTATTCTCTTCTGGCATACGCCAAAAAAAAGAACCTGGATGTAAAGAACCAGGTTCTGGAAATTTTTAAAGATAACCCTGAACTCGGTGGCAATGGTATGGAATGGGAGGCAGAAATTTATATGCCTTTAAAGTGAAAAAGAGGCTGTTTAGAAATTATCTGGTTAAATTGAATACCTGAAACCATTTGGATTATTGAATTTCAATAAACCCTGGACTCTGCCGAGGTGATACAACCTTCCCTCTTTTTGATTACTTTTCTTCATTTTTACAGAGCCATAGCGTTTCCATTTCCAACATCCTCAACAGGGGCACATGCGATATACTGCCCTGGGATAGGATCGTACCACAATACATTTTCACCAATTTGTTCACTGGTTTTCCATGCCCATATCCCCATTTCCCTCACATCCTGGAGATAAGCATAGGCACCGGCATCAGGCCCCAGGGAACTTTCATTGTTTTTTTCCTCTGCAGGGTCTTCATCCGGATCTTTATCCTGCGGGTCCTGAGTTTCTGAATTTCGCTTCATATACCTTTCTTTTTCGGCGGGAGTTGCGCGAAGATATTTTTCAACTATTTTTTCAAACTCTTCCTGATTTGCTTCGTGAGGTTCTTTATCAAATTCCTCTTTAAAAGCCTGCACAAAGGCATCTGCAGATTCCTGAAATTCCTTTTGCCTTTCGGGAGATGCTACTTCAGCCATATAAGAATCCAGAAACTGGGCTATATTTAAATCGGCCGCCCCGGGAGTATCTGTTGTGGGGAGTATTACATCCAGCACCCTTTTAAGAACATGGCCGTTGGCAGCTGTTAAAAAAACTGGCTGCCATTCGTAATCAGGTTCATTTTTACAGCTCTGCAACAGGCTTAAAGTAGTTGGCCCAACTACCATAACTCCTGCTCCAAGCCCTATATTTCTTAATGCCTCTCTTCTGTTCATAATATGAAAAAATTAAGCGTTGGATTTTTTAAAGTTCTTTGATGCATGTTCTGCTGCCCTTGCGGTCATAGCCATATAGGTTAAAGACGGATTTTGGCATCCCGAAGAAGTCATAAAAGCACCATCGGTAACATATACGTTCGGCACGGCATGTACCTGGTTATTACCGTTTAAAACCGAAGTTTCAGGGTCTCTTCCCATCCGGGCGGTTCCCATTTCATGTATTCCCAAGCCTGGCGCTCCCAAATCATCATATGGCCGTATGTCCTTAAAACCTCCTTTTTCCAGCATCGCCACGGCCTGCTCCTGCATATCTTTACGCATTAGCATTTCGTTTTCTTTAAATTCTGCGTCAAAAGTTACGGTAGGCAAGCCCCATTCATCCTTCTTATCGTAATTAAGGAACATCCTGTTTTCGTGGTAAGGTAAAGTTTCTCCAAAGCCTACAAGGCCCATGGTCCATTTTCCAGGTTTTGAAACGGCTTCTTTTAGTTCTTTTCCATAAGAAGCTTCAGCAATACTGTCTTCCCAATTGGTCCTGCTGGCTCCGCCCTGGTATCCATATCCACGTTTAAATGGCATTTTTTCACCACCTTCAAGATTCCTGAAACGCGGTAAGTAAATTCCGTTGGGCTTCCTTCCTTTATAATAAGAATCTTCAAAACCATCATAAGTTGCAGATGCCCCAACTTTAAAGTGGTGGTCCATCACATTATGGCCAAGTTCTCCGCTGTCATTTCCAAGTCCGTCGGGAAAGCGGTCAGATTTTGACTGTAACAAAATACTGGTGGATGCCATTGACGATGCACACAGGAAAATAACGTTGGCTTTGTATTCTATATTTTCTTTGGTCTCCGCATCTATAATTTTAACTCCTGTAGCTTTCCCGCTATCGGGATCATAAACTACTTCATGCACAACCGAATTTGGCCTGAGCGTCATATTTCCCGTTCTGCCCGCCGCAGGAAGTGTGGAGGCATTGCTGCTAAAATATGCCCCGTAAGGACAGCCACGTATACATCTATTCCTAAACATGCACTTATTACGACCTTCAAATTTCTTGTCGCCTGTGATATGCGCCACCCGGCCCATAGTCATTACCCTGCCATCAAAATTATCGGCAATGCTTTTTCTCAAATGATCTTCCACACAGTTAAGTTCCATTGGCGGAAGAAAATTTCCGTCAGGCAACTGGGGCAATCCCAGTTTCTCCCCGCTTACACCTATATAAGACTCAACATAATCGTACCAGGGAGCAATATCCTTATAACGGATTGGCCAGTCTACTCCTACCCCATCATTTTTATTTGCTGTGAAATCTATATCGCTTAACCGGTAACTATGCCTTCCCCACATAATAGACCTTCCTCCTACGTGGTAACCACGCATCCAGTCGAATCTTTTCACCTCATTGTAAGGATGTTTAACATCGTCTACAAACCAATGCGCACTGGCTTTATTAGTGGTATAACCAGTACGGGACTGCTTATATTGTCTCTCTTTCTCTTCCCGGGTAAGTTGTCCTTTGTATTTATAGTCCCAGGGATCATCGTTCATGGTTGGATAGTCTTTAATATGCTCCACCATTGGGCCTCTCTCCAGCACCAGGGTTTTAAAACCCTTTTCACATAATTCTTTTGCAGCCCAGCCACCGCTTATTCCGGTACCGACAACTATGGCATCATAGTTATCATTTTCATATAAATTATTCACACTTTAGCAGTTAATTGATAGTAAATTATTCGGTATAGTGTCAAATATAAAAAATTAAGTGTATTATTTTACATCTTTAAAAAAAAGTCTACATTTAAATTTCAAAATTAAAATTAACTAAATTTTTCACATTCCTTAAAATATGAAATTTTCTCTTCTAAGAGTTACAGGAATATCAGCCTTTATGCTGCTATTCCTTTTTGCATTTTCAGCATGCAAAGATTCCTCTAAAAAAAATGAACAACATCCTGAGGCAGAAGCCGTAGCATCTTCCAAAGAACCTTTCTTTAAAATTTCCCTGGCAGAATGGTCTCTTCATGAACCTATCATGGAAGGAAGTATGGATGCTGTGGATTTTGCTGAAAAAGCAAATGAGCTGGGATTTGAAGGCATAGAATACGTGAGCCAGCTTTATACCGATAAATATCAAAATGCCGACGATCCGGAAGCAGCTTTCAATGCTCTTATTGATACATTGAAGCAGAAGAGTGAAGAATATCACGTGAGGAATGTCCTTATAATGGTAGATAATGAGGGAGATCTGGCTTCCCCTGATGAAGAAGCAAGAAAACAGGCTGTTGAAAACCATAAAAAATGGGTGGATGCAGCACAAAAACTTGGTTGCCATTCTATTAGGGTAAATCTCTTTGGAAGTGAAGACAGGGATGTTTGGAAAAAATCATCTGTTGCCGGCCTTCAGGATATTTCTAAATATGCGGCTGATAAAAATATAAATGTACTGGTGGAAAATCATGGATATTTATCTTCAGATGCCAAGCTTTTGGTTGAAGTAATGGAAGAGGTAAACATGGAAAATTGTGGAACACTGCCAGATTTTGGCAATTTTTGCCTTAGACGGGAAGGTGGTGAACTATGGGATGCACCGTGTGTAAAGGAATATCCAAAATATGAAGGTGTGGAAGAAATGATGCCTTACGCCAGGGCAGTGAGCGCAAAAACTTTTGCTTTTAATGACGAAGGTGAAGAAACTACCATCGATTACGGGCGTATGCTCGAAATTGTAAAGGAAGCCGGCTACAACAGCTACATTGGCATAGAATACGAAGGCACAGGCTTGCCTCCCGAAGAAGGAATTCTTGCCACAAAACAACTTTTAATTGATAAAGGAACTAATTTAAATTAAGATAAACAGAAGTATGAAAAAAATTACACGCATCCAGCTTTCCATAATGATGTTTCTGGAATTCTTTATCTGGGGTGGCTGGTTTGTAACCCTTGGTACATTTCTGGGAAATAACCTGCAGGCTACCCAGGCACAAATTTCCACTGCCTTTTCCACGCAGTCCTGGGGGGCCATAATTGCCCCTTTTGTTATTGGATTAATAGCCGACAGGTATTTTAATGCGGAAAAAATTCTTGCTGTTTTGCACCTTATTGGTGCTTTTCTTATGTATCAAATGGCTTATGCAGAAGATTTTACCACCTTCTACCCCTATATCCTTGGGTATATGATCGCCTACATGCCCACTCTTGCCCTTGTAAATTCGGTTAGTTTCAATCAAATGGAAGATCCTGCCAAGGAATTTTCATTTATTAGGGTATTTGGAACCATTGGATGGATTGTATCAGGACTGGCAATAAGCCTTATTTTTAGCTGGGACTCGGCCGAAGCAATCGAAAACGGAATGCTTAAGAACACCTTTCTAATGACTGCGGCGGCTTCTGCATTCCTGGGAATATTCAGCTTTTTCCTTCCAGCTGCTCCTCCTAAGGCAGATACTGGGGAAAAACCTAATATTTCTGAAATTCTGGGACTGGATGCTTTAAAGCTTCTGAAGAGTAAAAACTTTCTAATCTTTTTTGTTTCCTCTATTCTTATAAGTATTCCGCTTGCTTTCTACTATCAGCACTTAAGTCCGTTTCTAACGGATATTGAAGTAGGCAATTCCACAGCAAAGGCGGCTATAGGCCAGGCTTCTGAAGTGCTGTTTATGTTGCTTATCCCATTTTTCCTGAAGCGGTATGGAATAAAAATGACCCTGCTAATGGGGATGATTGCCTGGGGCGTACGCTATCTGCTTTTTGCTTACGGTAATGCAGATGAACTTTCCTTTATGTTGATGATAGGAATAGCTTTGCACGGCGTATGTTATGATTTCTTTTTTGTCTCAGGACAAATTTATACCGATTCCAAAGCCGGTGAGAAATTTAAAAGTTCTGCCCAGGGACTTATTACTTTGGCTACCTATGGCGTGGGTATGCTTATTGGGTTTTACGCAGCAGGATTAATTAGCGATGCTTATATTATGAGCGACGGAAATAGGGACTGGACAGGAATCTGGACCGTTCCGGCAATTTTCGCCTTTGTAGTAATGATTCTTTTCGCTATCTTCTTTAGAAATGAAAAAATTGAGAAAAAAGACATTGAAATTTAAATTATGGGTAAAAAAATAAAACTTGGAATTCTTGGCGGAGGCGGAGATTCCCTTATTGGTATCCTTCACCGGGTGGCTTCTGCAATGTTTGACAAATATGAACTGGTAGGGGGAGCATTCAATATCGAACTTCAGGAAAGTATAGACTTTGCTGAAGAAATAGGAATCGGAACAGAGAGGATTTATAAAGACCTTGACACTCTTATCGCCAAAGAAAAATCTTTGCCTGAAGGAGAAAGGATGCAGGTGATCTCTGTTTTAACACCTAATTTCCTGCACTTTTCCATGGCTAAAAAGCTTCTGGAAAACGGCTTCCATGTTATTTGTGAAAAACCGATGACCACTACTTATGAAGAAGCCAAAATCCTGAAGAAAACCCAGGAAAAATCGGGAAGTATATTTGCTGTTACCTACACTTATACCGGTTATCCCATGGTACGCCAAATGAAAGAAATGGTTGCTTCCGGGGCTATTGGGGATATTCAAAAAATAGATGTACAATATTACCAGGGCTGGATAAACCCTATTATTCATAATAAAGAAGAGCGCTCAAGCATCTGGAGGCTTGATCCGGAAAAATCAGGTATCAGCTGTTGTATTGGCGATATTGGAACCCATGCTTTTGATATGATAGAATATGTTTCTGGGCTTCAGGTAAAAGAAATTTTGGCAGATCTTAATTACATGTATGAAGATAATGCTATGGACATAGATGGAACGGTGCTTTTACGATTTTCAGAATATGTAAAAGGAGTTTTGCGCTCCAGCCAGATTGCAACGGGCGAAGAAAATAATTTTTCAGTGAAAATTTACGGTAAAAATGGCGGCTTAAAATGGGAGCAGGAAAATCCCAATTATCTTTATCTATTAAAAGAAGGCGAACCTATGCAGACATTAAAGCCGGGGCATGAGTACAACAGTGCATTTTCTTTAGATGGCACTAAATTGCCGCCAGGACACCCTGAAGGTATCTTTGATTCTATGGGCAATATCTACAAAGGAGTTGCCAAAGCCATAAACGGAGAAAAAATATATGATGGAGAATTCCCTACTCTTGAAGATGGACTTAGGGGAATGAATTTTATTGAAAAAACCGTACATTCCCACCAACAGGGCAATGTATGGGTAAAAATTGATGATTAAGTATGAAGACAATTAAAGGACCTGCTGTATTTTTAGCACAGTTTATTGATGAAAAAGAACCTTTTAATTCCCTGGACGGCCTTTGCAAATGGGCTTCGGGATTGGGATATAAAGGAGTACAAATCCCTACCTGGGAAAAAGGCCTTATTGACCTTAAAAAGGCTGCTGAAAGCAAAGATTATTGCGATGAGCTAAAGGGCAAAATCCAATCTTACGGGCTGGAGATTACAGAGCTTTGTACACATTTACAGGGCCAGCTGGTGGCGGTGCATCCTGCATACGACAAGATGTTTGACAATTTTGCCCCTAAGGAACTGCATAACAACCCAAAAGAACGTACAGAGTGGGCTATAGATCAGCTTAAAAGCGCCGCAAAAGCCAGCCGTAACCTGGGGCTGGACGTAATGGGTACATTTAGCGGCTCCCTGCTTTGGCATACCATGCACCCCTGGCCGCAGCGTCCCCCCGGGCTTGTGGAATTAGGTTTCCAGGAGTTGGCTGAAAGGTGGTTGCCTATTTTAAATGAATTTGAAGAACAGGATGTAGATGTGTGCTATGAGATACATCCCGGGGAAGACCTTCATGACGGGGTGACTTTTGAACGTTTTCTTGAAGCCACCAACAATCATAAACGGGTAAATATACTATATGATCCCAGCCATTTTGTATTACAGCAACTGGATTACATCCAGTATATAGATTTTTACCACGATTACATTAAAATGTTTCATGTAAAAGATGCCGAATTTAATCCTACAGGAAAAAAAGGAACTTTTGGTGGTTATGAAGATTGGGTAAACAGGGCTGGTAGATACAGAAGCCCCGGCGACGGCCAGGTAGATTTTAAAACCATTTTTTCAAAATTAACCGAATATGGTTGTGATGTCTGGGCGGTAATGGAATGGGAATGCTGCATTAAATCTCCCGAACAGGGCGCTAAGGAAGGTGCTCCTTTTATTGCAGGCAATATCATCCAGGCAACCGACAAAAAATTTGATGACTTTGCCGGTTCTGAGATAGATGAAGAAAGATTAAAACAATTATTGGGAACTAATTAATTTCTACATTATGAAAAGACTAAGGTTAAGCCTTTTTGCCCTGGCTTTAATAGCTTCCGGTTGCAAGAATAACAGTGAAACAAAGGAACAGATGGAAGAGCCCATAAATGAAGAACAGGCTATGAATGAAGAACAAAACGATTGGGAAGACCTTACCGCCGGGAGTAACCTGGAGCAGTGGAAAGCCTATAACTCCGATTCGATTTCAGATCAATGGAAAAAAGAAGGGAACACGATTGTTTTCACACCTGCTGAAGGAGAACGTGAAGGATCTGAAAACCTGATTTCAAAAAAGCAATACAAAAATTTTGAATTAAATTTTGAATGGAAAATTTCTGAAGGCGGCAATAGTGGCGTGATGTGGGGGGTACAGGAAATGGAAAAATATAATGAGCCTTATTATACGGGCCCTGAAATACAGGTACTGGATAACGAAAGGCACCCGGATGCCAAGAACGGGCCTATACGCCAGGCAGGAGCATTATATGATATGGTACCGGCAAGTGAAGATGTAACAAAACCCGCCGGGGAATGGAATGAGGAAACCATTATAATAAACCACGAAACCAATAAAGGCAGTGTTACTTTAAATGGCACCAAAGTGGCGGAATTTCCGGTACATGGGGAAGAATGGAAAGAAATGGTTGGTAAATCCAAGTTTGCAGAATGGGAAGACTTTGGAAACAGTGAAAGCGGGCATATCGCGCTGCAGGATCACGGGGACCAGGTTTCCTATAGAAATATCAAAATAAAGGAACTGGAATAATTTTTTCCAGCTGAATTGAAAGAGGCATTCCGGAGGTAATAATTCTCTTCTGAATGCCTTTTTTATTTTTTTTGACCGGAGAAATTTTTCTACTTTATCCAAATAAAGCAGAAGTTATGAGGACGACCAAAGTTGAATTTGAAAATAAAAATGGTGATAAACTTTCGGGCTACCTGGAAGTGCCAACAAATCAAAAACCACATAATTTTGTGCTTTTTGCACATTGCTTCACCTGTAATAAAAATTTCTTCGCTCCAAAGATCGTAAGCAGAAACCTGGCGGCACAGGGTTTTGGAGTGCTAAGATTTGATTTTACAGGACTGGGGGAAAGTGAAGGCGATTTTTCAGAAACTAATTTTTCAGGGAATATTGATGATCTTATCGCCGCCGCAAAATTTCTAGAGCAGGAATATCATGCACCCTCCGTTTTGGTAGGACACTCCCTTGGAGGAGCTGCGGTATTAATGGCTTCAGAAAAAATAGCTTCTGTAAAAGCAATCGCGACCATCGCCGCGCCTTCCACTGTTTCCCATGTTAAGGGATTATTGGCTGAACAACTGGAAAAGCTTCAGAAAGATGCCGATGCCATGGTCAATATTGGAGGAAGGTCCTTTAAAATCAAAAAGCAGTTTCTTGAAGACCTGCAGAAACATGATCTTCAGCAAAAACTTGCGAACCTGGACAAGGCTGTTCTTATAATGCATTCTCCCCAGGACAATATTGTGGAAATAAGGAATGCCGAAGAATTATACAGGAATCTAAGCCATCCCAAAAGTTTTATTTCCCTGGACGGGGCAGACCATTTACTCGGGGAAAAAGAAGATTCCTCCTACACAGGAAAAGTTATTGCGGCCTGGGCCCAGCGTTATATTACCACAGAAGAAGAAGTTGATTTAAAAACAGCCCATCAGGTTGTGGCGAACCTGGGAGAAGAAGGATTCACTACTCAAATTAAAGCCGGCCGGCATAATTTCATTGCAGATGAACCGGTTAAGGTTGGCGGCAATAATTTTGGCCCTACCCCCTACGAACTGCTTTCTGCCGGCCTTGCCGCCTGTACTTCCATGACTTTACAAATGTATGCGCGTCGTAAAAAATGGCATCTCAAAAATGTGGAAACACATGTGGATTACACCAGACAACACAACAGCGATTGTGAAAATTGTGAGAAAGACGATTCAAAAATAGATACCTTCCTACGGGAAATTATAATTGAAGGGGAGCTGGATGAGAAGCAAAAACAGAGGCTTCTTGAAATTGCAGATAAATGTCCGGTACACAGGAGCCTTATGGGTAAAATCCAGGTAAAAACAGAAATGGCACATATTTAATTTTAGCGCTGCATCATCCCAATACCCACCCAAACCAAAGCCATTCCACTGTTAAGCTATACTTAAAACTTTGGTGAATGCCTGCAATACGTTTAATTTAGTTATGTTTAATTACTAAACCAAACCTGAAATTATGAAACGTATTAGTTTATCATTATTATTTTGCGCTACTTTTTTTATTACTGGTTGTAAAAATAACCAGGGAGAAAATGACGCAGTAAATCAAGTGGATGCTGAGGAAACTTCAGAAATGGAACAAGATAACATGGAATCTGAAGAGCCTCAGGAAATAACCGTGGACCTGGATGCAAAGAGTGGTAGCGACCTTTCCGGAACTATTACTTTTACTGAAGAAGACGGAGAAGTCACTATGGAAGGAACCATTACGGGATTACCTGAAGGTACTCATGCTATCCATATTCATGAGAAAGCAGATTGTTCTGCTGAAGATGGAACTTCAGCCGGAGGTCACTGGAATCCAACAAATGAGCCTCACGGCGAATGGGGAGATGAAGAAGGATACCATCGTGGAGATATAGGAAATTTTGAAGTAGACAGTGATGGAGAAGGTACTGTAACCTTTTCCACAGATCAATGGTGTATAGGATGCGACGATCCCCAGAAGAACATCGTTGGAAAAGCAGTTGTTGTTCATGACGGTGTAGATGACTATACTTCCCAGCCATCGGGAGATGCCGGAACAAGAGTTGGATGTGGAGAAATAACCATGTAGCTTTTACTTCACTTAATTTAATAGTATTCAAAAGCAGCCCACCGGCTGCTTTTATTATTTATATATATTTATATTTTATACATTTACTGTACATTAACCATTCCTCATGCAACAAGACGGTCTTATCCTTGAGCTACAAAACGGTAATCAACGTGCTTTTGAACGCATTTACGAATTATACTCAGAGAGTACTTATGGCATAATCTTCAGTATAGTAAATGATGAAAAAGTGGCTGAAGAAATACTACAGGATGTTTTTATGAAAATTTGGGATAACGCCTCAACATACGATTCTGATAAAGGCCGATTTTTTACCTGGATTTTGAATATCGCCCGAAATGCCTCCATTGACAAATTACGCTCAAAGGATTTCAAAAATAAGAGACAAAACCTGCCATCAGATAATTTCGTAGATATTTTAGAAACCAGGACCAATTATGCTGCCGCTACAGACGCTATTGGTATTAAAAAGTTTATCGGGGCTCTAGAGCCAATTTGTAAAAAGCTTATTGATTTACTTTTCTTTAAAGGTTTCACCCAAAAAGAAACCGCTGAAGAATTAAAAATGCCATTGGGTTCTGTAAAAACAAAAAACAGGGCTTGTATTAAAAGTTTAAGAAAGCTTGTACTGGAATAATATGGATTTACAGGAATACATATCGTCAGGAATTTTAGAACTCTACGTTTGCGGGGCATTAAGTGAAGAAGAAAGTCGCGAAGTTTCCCATGAATTAAAGCAGCATCCTGAAATAAGGGAGGAAGTGGAAGAAATTGAAAAAGCACTATCTCAGCTGGCTATTGGTGTGGCTCCATATAATCCTGAACATTTGTTGGCTTCCCTTAAATCCAAAATTGAAGACAGGAATGGCGAAACCACTATCCCTGTACGCCGTAAAACTTCTACGGTATTTGCGTATTTAGGATGGGCGGCAAGCTTTTTGCTCCTTATAGGTTTATTCTTTTTGTTTAACCGGAATAACGACCTGCGGGAGTCCTTAAGAACCCAGCAGGCCAGAAATGCGCAAATGGAACAACAAATAGCAGATGCCCGCGCAAATGCAGAAAGTGCCAGGGAGCTGCTGGCAATGATAAGGGACAGAAATACAAGAAGAATTCCCCTGGCAGGACAAGCTGTTGCACCAGATTCTTACGCTACCGTATATTGGAATACAGAAGAAAACCAGGCTTTTATAGATGCTCAGGGATTACCTGAACCACCACGAGGCAAGGTTTACCAGGTATGGTCGCTTACCATGCAGCCTTTAAAACCAACCAGCATTGGGCTTCTAAGTAATTTTACCGCAGACGAAAATAAGGTTTTCCAGATGCGTAATACCAACAATTCTGAAGCTTTTGGTATTACTCTGGAACCCGAAGGAGGTAGTGAAACACCAACTATGGATCAGCTTTATGTGATGGGAACCGTTAGTACACCATAATTTCCTAAAGAAGAAAGGCCTGTCCCCAACGAACAAGCCTTCCTATAACCAACCAAAAAAATTAAAACTCAAATTATTGAATTCGCCAAAAAAGAATCATAATTAAATCCAGTATCTATTTGAGCTTCACTTATATGTACGGATAATTTAAACCGGCGGTTTTCAAAAAATCAACTTTAACATTTTCAGGAAAGCCAGTTTTTAAAATCTTTTACCTTCTCCCTGCTAACAATTAACGGAAACTCCTGGAAAGACTGCACTTTGAGCTTTAATCGGGAATTGGTATAGGAAATAATATCATCAATTGCTTTAACGTTAACAAGGGCCTGCCGGCTGATTCTGAAAAACTTTTCAGGATTCAGCTGTTGTTCTAAATTTTCAAGGGAATTATCAATTGGATAGTTTCTGCCATCTGAGGTATTAATGTAGGTGGTTTTATTTTCAGAGAAAAAACAGCATATATCTTCCACATTAATAAGCTTTAGGTGCTGGCCCACCTGGACCGTAAAACGCTTCTTATATTCTGAAACAGGAATGTTAAGCAGGGATTTCAGGTTTTTAATATCCAGCTTCCCACTGGAGGAATTTTGGTTGGATTCGTACTTTTTTACCGCCGCTTCCAGCTCCTCATCATCAATAGGTTTTAGCAGGTAATCTATACTGTTCAGTTTAAAAGCCTTTAGAGCGTATTCATCATAAGCAGTTGTAAAAATAATGGCGCTGCTCACCTCAACATTATCAAAAATCTCAAAAGAGAGGCCATCGCTTAACTGAATGTCCAGGAAGATCAGCTCCGGTTGCTCATTTTGTAAAAACCAAGAGGTCGCTTCTTCTACCGAGTGTAAGGTGGAAATCACTTCCACATTTATTTTTTCCAGCATTCGCTGCAGCCTTCGTGCCGAGGGCTTTTCATCTTCTATAATTAATGCTTTAATCATTTTTAATTTTGGTAAAAAGTTATTCCCAGGTTTTTCTCTCTTCTTTGCGCATCAATTCCCGTATCTTCTTCTCTTCCCAGTTTTTGCCAAAAACAAGGCCAGAACCAAACACGCCAAACCAATGTGCAAATAATCCTATTCCCCAGAAAAAAGCGGTGCTGTAATTGGTAAGATTACCCAGGCTGCCCCAAAATCCTTCCCTCGTATTCACCAGGATAAAAAGCATAATATTCACCGCCAGGTATACCATAAGATGAAGATAAAATCCTCTTATGTCCCTCACCCTTTTCCTGACGGCATGGTAACGGATATTATCAGTTGTCTTTTTCATCATTTCCATGTTGTTGTTTGGTTTTCTTTTTCCATAATTTCCCTGATCTTACGTTCTTCCCATTCCGAGCCGTATCCAAAAACCGAAAAGCCATGAATGGTCACTCCTATCCCCCATCCAAATAAAGGAAACCAGAACCACTGGAATCCCCAGAAGGTGTAATAGTTAATAAAAATAAGGAACGGGATAACCACGCAGTACGCGAGCAGGTTTCCATAGAACTCCTTAATTTCCTTTACCCGTTGTTTTGCCCTGAAATAGGCATCAGTTTCGTTGGTGTTTACAGTTTCCATATTTAAAATTTGTTTAGTTAGTATTGGTATTTTTACTTTAAAAAATTCTGGATTTTCTTCTATCATTACTTTTCGCCGGGTTACCAATGCGTAACGATCTACAATATTCTGCAGCCCCACTCCTCTTCTCTGCTGCATTACTTCTTTTTTCTGAAGGTTATTCTGAATGATCAAATTCCCTTCTTCAGCATAAATTTTTATCTTCAACGGCCTGTTTTCGCTCACCACATTATGTTTTATTGTATTTTCCAGCAAAAGCTGAAGGGACAGCGGCACTACTTTGGCATCGGGGATATTTAGATCTTCCTGCACTTCATAAAAAATACTGTTTTCAAACCGCATCGTTAACAGCTTCATATAAGTAACGGCAAAGGATAGTTCCTCTTCCAGGCTTACCAGTTCCTTATCTTTTTGCTCCAGCACATAGCGGTAAATTTTAGATAGCGAAGTAGTAAATTTTTGTGCCTGTTCCGGATTTTCATCAATCAGTGAGGTAAGAACGTTCAGACTGTTAAATAAAAAATGCGGATCTATCTGGTTCTTGAGACTTTCGAATTTAGCTGAAGCCGTACCGGCAATGATCTTTTGTTCGGTCACTTTTCGCTCCTGAAGGGCTTTGTAAAAATAGATCAGGTGAAAAAGCAGCGAGACAATAATGGTAAACAACAAGGGCGCATAATAATACCTTAGTTCTTCGTTTTTGAGAAAGAGGGTAAGTTCCATTCCCCTGAAAAGGGTTTGGTCTATCATCCGGCAGAAAAAGAAACCTATAAGCGTAAGTATAATTGAACCGGCAGAGGCTAGAAATACCCTTTTTAATCCTGCCCCGGCCCAGCCGATTTTGCGATTGAAAAAGGAAAAATAAGTAGCGTTGATGGCCGTAAGGACCACCGAATAGAAAAAAATCACGCCCCATATTTCCCAATCCAGCAGTTTTTCGGCACGGGCATTAAAAACAGAATCCAGAAGCATCACTGCTACCGAGATGATGACTGCAATCCGTAATATTTTGAAGATGATTTTCATTTCTCTTTTTATCTGATGCTAATTTCTGCTTATTGTACCTGTATTTAAAAATTGATTTCCTGAAATGTCAAATTTTAATGCTGAACTGTAGGTTACCCACATTATTTTAAAAATCGGCTACCCAGGCTACCTTCAGCAGGTACCAAAAATTCTTTGATGAAAATTAGCGTTTAAACGAATGCCTTCAGCGCAATTGATGTTAAAAGCAAAACCTGAAAGTTTTTCAGCAGCACTCTTTAAAAAAATTAAAGTTTCAGCTCCTAAATTAGGGATTTTCAGCAGAAGGGATAAGGAAAACTATTCAGGAAGGCCGCTAGCTCTTAAAAATGAAGTTCCTGATAATATCTGGCAAATTCAGTAGAAATAATAGGAAAAACCATGGCCTTCCAGCAATATATTATATCTGGAAGATCATGGTTTAAGAAATAAAAATATTGAACTTATATTTATGGAAAGCGACTATACATCTTCATCTACTTCCATTATTTCTTTATTTGCCTTAAAAGGCCTCACAATAAGCCTTGCAGCTTTATCAAAATTGATATAATTGTACACCCAGTTAAAAAATGTGACCAGCCTGTTTCTAAAGCCAATGAGGAACCAGAGGTGAACAAACATCCAGACGAACCATGCCAGGAAACCACCAAATTTAAATTTACCCAAATCTACGACTGCACGGTTTCTACCCACCGTGGCCATAGTCCCTTTATCATAATAATCGAAGGGTTCTAATTTTTCTCCTTTAATAAGCCTTTTTAAATTTTTCGCCAGGTGTTTTCCTTGCTGAAGAGCCGGCTGGGCTACCATAGGATGCCCTTTGGGAAAATCTTCGCTTTGCATAAGGGCGATATCCCCAATTGCAAAAATATTCTCATAGCCTTTAATTTGGTTAAAAGCATTCACCTCGTAGCGATTGGCCTTTTCTACAATTGCCGAAGCGTTTAATCCCTTTACCGGCGCGCCGGTAACCCCTGCAGACCAGATAAAGGTTTCAGTTTTCAGGGCAAGGTCGGTATTTGTCTTTACCAGGTGTCCATCATAATTCTCCACCATCGTATTCAGATGAATATGAACGCCGAGTTCTTTTAAAAACTTATCGGCTTTTTTTGAGGCTTCCTCGCTCATAGGAGGCAATACGCGGCTTAAACCTTCCAGCAGGTGAATATTCATCTCATTAGGATCAATATCAGGATAATCTTTTGGAACGATATTATTCCGAAGCTCGGCTATGGCACCACTAAGTTCCACGCCAGTAGGACCTGCCCCAACAATTACAAAGTTGAGCAATGCCTTTCTTTTTTCGACATCATCAGTTATTACAGCCTGTTCCAGATTTTCAAGAATAAGGCTCCGGATATTCAGCGCCTGCGGCACAGTTTTCATCCACATCCCATTCTTTTCAATACTTTTATTTCCGAAGAAATTGGTTTTGGAACCTGTTGCGATCACCAGGTAATCATATACTATATCGCCAATATTGGTATGCACTGTATTTGTTTCGGGAGAAATAGAAGAAACTTCAGTGAGGCGGAAAAAGCATTTTTTACTGTCCCGGGTTATTTTCCTGAGAGGATAGGCAATAGAATCGGGTTCCAGGCTTGCCGTAGATACCTGGTACAGCAAAGGCTGAAAGGTATGGTAATTATGCCTGTCCAGCAGCACCATTTGTACATCCTCCTTAAGCAGTTTTCGGGCAAGCGCCATTCCGGCAAAACCTCCTCCTATAATCACTACTCTGGGTAAATCCGACTGGGGAATATTCATATATGGTTGGTTTTACCCAAATTTAACTTTTCTGGGGCTCCGAAAGAAAAAATGATATGGCATTAACTATACTTTATACTTTTTTGTAACATTGCTGCTCTTCCGGCTACCAATAAGTGCCAACCGAATATTGTGAACAAGGAATTAGAACATCAGTTTGTAACAAACCTGGAAAAGCACCAGAATATTGCGCATAAAATATGCCGCATCTACACAAACGATCAGGCTTCACATAACGATTTATTTCAGGAAATTACTATCCAGCTGTGGAAGGCTTATCCCAAATTTAGGGGCGAAGCAAAGTTTAGTACCTGGATGTACAGGGTGGCGCTTAACACGGCAATAACCCTTTATCGTAAGAAAAAGAGGGGAATACAGACTCAGGACTACGAAAGTGTTCATTTTAAAATTAAAGCTGAAGAGTATGACGATGAAGAGGAACAGCAAATAAAACTAATGTATGATGCTATTAAGGAGTTGAATGACATTGAAAAAGCCCTGGTTTTTTTATACCTGGAAGATAAAAATTACAAGGAAATTTCAGAGACCCTGGGGATTTCAGAAGTAAATGCAAGAGTGAAGATGAACAGGGTGAAAACAAAATTGAGAACAATACTAAATCCGTAGAAGTAGAATGGATGGATTGGATTTATTAAAAAAGGACTGGAAAAGCAGGGAAGCAAGCCTGCCCCACCTTTCTTATGATGAAATCTATAAAATGATATGGAAGAAATCTTCTTCTATCGTTAAATGGATATTTATTATAAGTGTGCTGGAATTTTTATTCTGGGCCGTGCTGGATATTGCTATTATTGATAAAAATTACTGGAAAGAAATTGAAGAATTTGACCTGACTGAATTTACCATTATCTCTAATGTGGTAGGTTACCTGATCACGCTGTTTTTTATATTTAAATTTTACAGGAATTATAAAAGGATCAATGCCACCGACAGTGCGGCCGGATTAATGAAAAACATACTAAAAACCCGAAAAACTGTAAAATATTACATCGCTTTTGTACTGATAGGCTCTGCGTTTACCGGCCTGGTTTCGTTGTACTTTATTATCGAACACCACAGCCTTACGGCAGAGGCTACCACTGCTGCAAATTACGATTTCAACACGCTGGCCTGGATCAAACTTTCCCTTATCGTTTTAATTGGGCTTGCCGTTTTAATGGGATTGATCTGGCTCTTTTACCGGCTTATTTACGGCATTTTATTAAAAAGGTTAAATCGTAATTACCAGGAATTAAAGAAACTGGATGTGTAAAAGAGACGGTAGTCTTTAGTGGTTAGACGTTGGATTTGATGGAGGAGTTCAGAGTTTGACATTGGCGTTTGCGGCTCGGAGTTCGTGGTTTGGAGTTTGGAGTTAAGGGAAAAAAGGGTGGAAACTGACAAAGAACAATGGACATACACAATGGACAATGAACAATTAGCAATTAGCAGAATTAACAGCTTCAATTCATAATTCAGCATTAAACATTCAACATTTAAAACAACTTCAAACCGCTCCCCTACTTTCTAAAGAAAGCCTGAATGACCCGCCGAACAGGGTGCCCGCAGGCCGGGATGGTTGTTTCAGAGTTCAAAGTTTGAAGGAGTAAAGGGACAAAATGGTGAAAACTGGCAAAGGACAAAGAACAATTAGCAGAATTATCAGCTTCAATTCAAAATTCAGCATTAAACATTCAACATTTAAAACAACTTCAAACCGCTCCCCTACTTTCCAAGAAAGCCTGAATGACCCGCCGAACAGGGTGCCCGCAGGCCGCGATGGTTGTTTCAGAGTTCAGAGTTTGGAGGAGTAAAGGGACAAAATGTTGAAAACTGACAAAGGACAAAGAACAATTAGCAGAATTAACAGCTTCAATTCATAATTCAGCATTAAACATTCAACATTTAAAACAACTTCAAACCGCTCCCCTACTTTCCAAGAAAAGCCTGAATGACCCGCCGAACAGGATGCCCGCAGGCCGCGATGGTTGTTTCAGAGTTTAAATTTCGGAGTTTGCACAGAATTATCAGCTTCAATTCAAAATTCAGCATTAAACTAAACATTCAACATTTGAAAGCACTCTCAGCTTAATACTCCCATTTACGGCTTTTATTAAGCTCTTCCATGGCTTTAATTTCTTCAGCCGGAATAACCTTTAAAAAAGACGGATGTTGTTCTATAGCATACTCCAGTTTTTTCACAATATCTTCAATAGATTCATTCTCATAATCTATCTCCAGGGGTTCTTTGATCTGGAAAGACTGCAAAATTCCGCGCTTTTTAATACGCAAACCTTTTTTGTCAAAAGACCTGCGGAAACCATCAATAACAATTGGAATTACAATGGGTTTATGATTTTTGATAATATGGGCAGTTCCTTTTCTTATAGGTTTAAAAGGCTTGGTTGTGCCCTGCGGAAAAGTGATTACCCAGCCGTCCTGCAGTGCCTCCCCTATATTTTCAGAATCCTGCGGGTTTACCTCGCGTTTTATCTCTTTGCCTTTTTCACGCCAGGTGCGTTCTACAGTTATGGCACCGGCATAAGCCATAATACGGGTTAGAAGCCCCGCCCGCATGGTTTCCTTAGCCGCCACATAATAAATGTTTAGCTTAGGCTGCCAGATATACCCAATATTCTTAATGGAATCTACCCTGCCGCTCAGGCTGGCATTAAAAACATGGAACATCGCCACCACATCTGCAAAATAAGTTTGGTGATTGGAAACAAACAGAACATTGGTATCGGGAAGGTTTTTGATAATTTCAGAACCTTCTATCTTTAATTCATTGAACCCACGGTACCTCCTATGGGTCATCACCCCAAAGATGCGGATAAGCCACTTCTTCAGAAATAATATATGTCCAAAAGGATTTTTCTTAAAAAGCCCCATTTATTATTCCGTAATATTATTGAGCGGGAGCAAATATAGTAATTCCTGCATTACAGCACTTGTTCTAGCATCTCCTTCAGTTCACTCAGCATCATTCCGGTAGCGCCCCATACAATATGCCCATTTAACCTAAAGGCGGGAACTTCAATATTCTTAGCATAAGACGTGCTTAGCCGGTGTTTTACCATATTTCTTTTATCCATAAAATCCTCCAGCCTTACCTCTACAATAGCTTCTACTTCTGACTCCTGCGGAATGAGTACCGGTGTTTTTTCAAGAATTCCAACAAAAGGGTGCACCCAAAAATTACTCGGCGGAATATAAAGTTCTGTCAGTTTTTTTATTACCACAATATCCTGCTGCGGCACCCCAATTTCTTCCTGGGTTTCCCTTAGGGCTGTTTCCTCCAGGTCTTTGTCGGTTTCTTCCACCCTGCCCCCTGGAAAACCGATCTGGTTGGAATGAACTCCTTTGTAAGTTTTTCTCAAAATGAGCGCGAGATGAACCTCGCCTTCAACATCAGGATAAAAAAGGGCCATTACCCCGGCCTCATTCGGTTTCATGCTGGCAATATCTATACTCGCCAATTCCTCAATTCTCATTTGAGGCGCCAATTTATGATGTGAGGCTTCGCCCGGTAGTCCTATTTTTTTTAATTTTGAGATTTCAGATTTAAAGATTTCGAATTCCATGAGACCCAGCCTTACAATTATTGCAGTTTTCCTCGTTCTTTTTTTTGCAAGTTGTGAAGATAAGAAATCTTCCCAGAAAAGCGCAGCAGAAACGGTAGCCGATAAACTGGAAGAACCAGATTCTACTGAAACAGCCGTTGCGCAGAACAATTCCGAAGAAAAGGAAGAAACCAGTAAAGAATTAGGCGATGCTTATCCCATTCCGCAGGAGAAATTAATTCCTTTTTTAACGGAATACGGCAAGAAAAACCCTGAAAACAAGGTGAGGATAAAAACCAGCTATGGGGATATTGAGGTCAGGCTTTTCCGGGACACTCCGCTGCACCGCGCTAACTTTATTATGCTGGTAAAAAATGGCTATTTTGACGATACTTATTTTCACCGTGTCGCGCCGGGATTTGTGATACAGGGAGGAAATTCAGATAACATAAGTACGAACAAAATGAGGCATAATATTGGGAGCTATCTCATCCCGAGTGAATTTGATGCCGGCCATAAACATACTTACGGCGCTTTTTCCGCAGCAAAATACAGCGAACAGAATGTGAGCAAAGCTTCTTCCCCATATGAATTTTTTATAGTGATGGACAAAGGCGGGACACCACACCTTAACAATGAACACACTGTTTTTGGGGAAGTGATTAGCGGAATGGACGTTGCAGAAAAAATATCGCAGGTGGAAACCGGGCAATCAGAATGGCCTATCGATAATGTTTATATGGACGTGGAGATAATTGAGTGAAACGACCTGCCAATGATTGCTGCAGATTGCTTAGGCTATTGCATCTTAATGGCAACCAGACTAACGCCTCGCAGGGACATATAAAATTACTGTTGGGTGTAATAATTATAGTCTGAGATAACCCTGTTCAGAAAATCCATAGGGTTTTCTTCATATTCCACATCAAGTAAATCAGACACTTTTTTGGCCAGTGTCAAAATTATATTATGGTTCCCGTTGATTTTGGCCTTTCGGTAAATGCCTTTTATTTCCTGCACATCCGCGTCCCTTAAAACCGTTACCTGCGGGTATTTTGGAGTATAATTTTGCGGCAGGTCTACTGCCAGCGTATTGGCAATCCCCACCTTGCGTTTTTCAGTTATCACCGTTGTTTTCGCTGCAATATCGCCCAGGCGCTGGCCCTTGCCATTCAGCAAAATCACCACCACCGCCACTGCGCCACTGGTAAGGCTAATATCCACAAATCTTAAAAGCCACCGTATAAGGTAATTGGCAAAAGAAGGGCGGGAACCATCCTCCATAACCACTCTTATTTGCATAGCTGCCTTCCCCGGAGTTTGCCCGTTCCAGAAGGTTTCCCAAAGTAAATAATAGAGAAAAACCGGCAGGCCCAGCACCAGGTAGTACATCATATCGCCACCACGGTTAAGATCTGTTCCTGCAATGACCAGCCCCATAAAAATCCCGTAAAGCACCAGTATAAAACTATCTATTATAAAGGCCACTATGCGCTCCCCCACTCCTGCCACTTTTTGTTTTATACTTATATTTTGAGCAGTTTCTATTTGAAAATTATCCATTTAATATGTTACTTTGAGTCCTAATTGAAAAAACATGCGCGAGGCCGCCTTTGTGAAGCAAAATAAGGATAAATGGTTGAAGTTTGAAAGCCTCCTTAAAAATAAAAATCCCATTCCCCCGGAGCAACTTTCTGCCGTTTATATAGAAGTTAGCGACGATTTGAGCTATGCCCAAACTTTTTATCCACAAAGCAATACGGTACTTTTTCTAAATGAAATGGCTTCGGCCGCACACCAGAAAATGTACAAAAACAAGAAAGAATCCAGAAACAGGTTTATCGGATTTTTCACTGAAGAATTCCCGCTTTTCTTTTATCATCATCAAAAGCAGTTACTGCTCGCCTTTTTGATTTTCGCGCTTTTTGCCGTAGTCGGAGCTTTTTCCGCAGCAAGTGACGGCGCTTTTGTACGTGGAATCCTTGGCGATGCTTATGTAAACATGACCCTGGAAAATATTGCCAATAACGATCCCATGGCGGTTTATAAACAGGCTGCAGAAACCGATATGTTCCTGGGGATCACCATTAATAATATAAGGGTAGGTTTATTTGCCTTTACGCTGGGCATCCTTGCCGGCCTTGGCACAGCTTTTATCCTGATGCAGAATGCAGTGATGCTGGGATCTTTTCAATACTTCTTTTATGACAAAGTCCTGCTTTGGGAATCGGCCAGGACCATCTGGATACACGGTACCATAGAAATTTCAGTAATTATTGTGGCGGGATGTGCCGGCCTTGTGGTGGGAAAAAGCCTGCTGTTTCCCGGCACCTATTCCAGGTTAAGGTCTTTTACTTTCGGGATAAAAAATGGTTTGAAAATAGTGATCAGCACCATTCCGTTTTTTATAATTGCAGGATTTCTGGAAGGCTTTGTAACCAGGCTCACACAAATGCCCGACTGGTTGGCAATATGCATTATATTGCTTTCTTTGTGCCTGATCCTGTTTTATTACGTTTTCTATCCAATCTATCTACATAACAAAAAATCCAACGATGAACAGCAACTACATCAGGTTTAAACAACAGCGGGAACTTGGGGATATCCTTAGCGTACTCTTTAAATTTCTAAGAGAAAACTATAAAACTTTTTTTACCAGCTTCTTTAAGTTTGTTACTCCGGCTTTTATTCTTCTTATTGCCGCCATAAGCTACTACACTTATTCCACAGTTGGGAGCCCTGTATTTAGTACAGGAGCCCTTAGCGAAGGAGAGGTAATAGTATCGGTGATGGTTTTAGCGGTATCGGTACTGCTGTATTCGGCGGTATTAAACGGAACGGTCTTGCATTACGTTAGATCTTACATTGCCAATAACGGAGATGTAGTACAGGCAGAGGTTGGCCAGGGAGTAAAGCAGGATCTTGGAAAACTCATTGGCCTGCAGGTAATTGTTTGGGTTTTAACCGTTGCCGGCCTTATGCTCTTTCTTATTCCAGGAATTTACGTAAGTGTGCCACTAAGCCTTAGCGCCGCGGTGTTGGTATTCAGAAGGACCAACATTACCGACAGTATTTCGGAAGCTTTTCAACTGATAAAAAATAACTGGTGGATCACCTTCTTTACCATTTTCGTGATAGTTTTGCTTATCTACGTGATCAGTTTTATATTTCAGCTTCCCCTGCTCATCTATACCATCATTAAAATGTTTACGGTTTTCCAGGAAAATTCCGCCGGGGACATGTCTGGAGTATTTGACTGGGTGTATATGCTGCTTTCTATAATCCCCTCCATCTTCCAGTATATTCTTTATTCCATTCTCCCACTGGGGCTTTCCTTTGTTTATTTCAATCTAAATGAAAGGCAGAATTTTACCGGCACTTTTGAATCTATAGAAAACCTGGGGAAACACGACTAATGCAGCGACTGATTTTAGCAATTTTACTTAGCTTTTTTTGCTTCGGAAAAGCTCTTCCCCAGCAGGAATCTGCCGGTGATTCTATCGCTGAAATCAAATATGACCATACCCCGGGGCTTCAAAAAACCTCTTTTGATGAGGAACAAATTGAAGATTACAAGGAACAGCCGGAGTTTGAATATCTTAACCAAACCGAAGAAGACTCCTGGTGGACCCGTTTTAAAAAATGGCTTAACCTAAAATATAACCAGTTGCTGGAATGGCTTTTTGGGGATTATACTCCCGGCGGGATTCTGCAATTTTTAATCACGGTTCTTCCGTACCTGGTCCTGGCTGCCGTTTTGGGATTTATTTTCTGGTTGATCACCAAACTGGACCCGGGAAGTTCTTTACTGGAAAGTCCTGCAGAATCCCAGGTGTTTTTATCTGAAGAAGAAGAAATTATCCAGTCAAAAGACATCAGCAAGCTTATAGAGGAAGCCATAGAAAACCACCAGTATCGCCTGGCGGTGCGCTATTACTATCTCTACAATTTAAAAAAACTGGACGCTATGGGGTTTATTTCTTACCAGTTTCAAAAGACCAATGAAGATTATTCCGGGGAAATTTATGCGGAAACAGTAAAACAGCAATTTCGAAAAATAACCCGGCTTTATGATTTTATCTGGTACGGAGATTTTAAAGTTTCGGAAACGGAATTTCGCCTTGCTGAAAAAGGATTTGTTCAAATGGATAACCTCCTGAAAAAAAAGGCGAATGAATAAAACCTTCAAAATAACCTTTGCTGCATTTTTGCTGCTCATTCTGGCGCTAACCTATATGGAAGCCACCGAGCCGGAACCGGTAAACTGGACGCCAAGTTATACCGCCAAAGATAAAATCCCACTGGGAAGTTTTGTTTTCTTTGAAAGCTGGAAGAACAGCAAGTCCGCCGAAATTGAGAAAATCAACATTCCGCCTTATGAATTTTTTCAGCAGGACAGCATTCCGGATGGCACCTACTTTTTTCTCAACCATTACATCGCTTTAGACGATGCCGAGCTGGACGATTTGCTGGAATGGGTAAAAAAAGGAAATTCGGCCTTTCTTTCGGCCAATTACCTCAGCCTTAATTTACTGGACACCCTGGAGATAGAAACCAGTGAATTTATGAGTGAAAAAGATTTTACTTCAGCGCCAGGTTTTAATTTTGTCAATTCTGAGCTTAAAAGCGAAAAAGCCTATAAATTAGATCATAATATAGATGCTATTTTCTTCAGCAAAATAGACACGGCGAATCACGTTGTTTTAGGCGTGGCGAGCCTTGAAGACGATCCAGATTCCGAAGAAGAAAAGGTCAATTTTATTAAAGTGCCTTACGGAGATGGAGAGATCCTTTTGCATACCAATCCACAGGCATTTAGTAATTACTTCCTGCTGTCTGACAATAATTATGAGTATGCTGAAAAAGTTTTGTCTTACCTCCACCCCGGCGGGAAAATTCTGTGGGATGCCTATTACAAATCTGGCAAAGCCTTTTATTCTTCGCCACTTTATATCCTGCTTAGCAGCCGTTCTTTAAAATGGGCTTACTATTTTGTGATTATTGCGGGAGTGCTTTTCATCATTTTTGAAGGTAAAAGGAAACAGCGCCCAATTCCGGTGGTAAAACCTGCCAAAAACCAAACTTATGAATACACGCAAACGGTGGCAGACCTGTATCTTGAGCAAAAGCGGTATAAAGAACTCGCAGATAAGAAAATTGAATTATTTTTAGAATATATCCGGTTAAATTATCGCCTCCGCACACAGGAAATAAACGGAAAATTTTACCAGGATCTTGCTTCCCGGGCAGAAAAAGAGCCGGAAGATGCCAAAATATTATTTAAAGAAATAGATCGCCTAAAAAATAATAAGAAGGTAAGCAAGGAAGAATTTCTTCAGCTTAGCCGCTCGATCAACAATTTTAAAGACTTAAAAAATGGACAACGAAGAGATACAGCCTGAAGGCGAAATACAAAATGAAGAGCTTAATTTTAGTAATCGAGTACCATTGGAGGAGCTTAAACTTTCAGTGGAAAAACTGAAAGAACAGCTGGCAAAGGTAATCGTGGGCCAGGATGAATTTGTAGAATTGCTGATTGTGGGACTACTTTCCAATGGCCATGTACTTATTGAAGGCGTTCCTGGAGTAGCCAAGACGGTAACCGCGAAGCTTTTTGCTAAAAGTTTGGAAACGGGCTTTAGCAGAATTCAGTTTACGCCAGATCTTATGCCGAGCGATGTTCTGGGAACCTCGGTGCTTAATATGAAAACTTCAGAATTTGAATTTAAAGCCGGGCCGGTTTTTTCCAACCTGATTTTAATTGACGAAATAAACCGCGCCCCTGCCAAAACACAGGCCGCCCTTTTTGAAGTTATGGAAGAACGGCAAATAACCATAGACGGGAAAAAACATACCATGGAAGCCCCTTTTATGGTGCTTGCCACGCAAAACCCCATAGAGCAGGAAGGTACTTATGCCCTGCCGGAAGCCCAGCTGGACCGGTTCTTATTTAAAATAGAGGTGGGTTATCCTTCTATGGAAGATGAAGTAAAGATTTTACAATCCCATCACGAACGTAAAGGAAAACTTCCTGAAGCCAATATTGAGGCGGTTTTAAATCCGGAGAAACTGAACGAATTAAAAACGCAGATCCACGAGATCATTATCGAAGAGAAACTGCTGAATTATATCGCCCAGCTGGTGGGAAAAACAAGGCAGCACCCGCATTTGTACCTTGGCGCTTCCCCAAGGGCTTCCATCGCGGTGATGAATGCCTCCAAAGCTTTTGCAGCCATAAACGGAAGGGATTTTGTGATTCCTGAAGATATTAAACGTGCTCTTAATCCCGTATTAGGCCACAGGATTATTCTTTCCCCCGACAGGGAAATGGAAGGCATGACCACCAGAAATGTTATTGAAATGATTACCCAATCTGTTGAAATTCCTCGATAAGTGATTAAATTTTTCAAATCCTTATACTTTACCCAAAGGGTTTTTGTGGCGCTTTTCAGCATTGCCGCAATTTTTCTTTTTTCGTATTGGTTTGAATTCTTATACGTTACAGGCTGGATCCTGGCCGTCCTGCTTATCATTTTTCTCCTGTTGGACATGGTTACTTTATTCAAAAATAAAGGCATCACAGCAGAGAGGATACTGCCGGAAAAATTTTCAAATTCAGATGAAAATCCGGTGGTTCTAAAACTTCAGAATAACTATAAATTTAATGTTTACTGCGAGGTGATAGACGAGCTGCCCGTTCAGTTTCAAAAAAGGGATTTTTTAAAGACGTTTCAGATTCCCGCAAGAGGAAACCATACTTTTGAATACCTGGTAAGGCCATTGCATCGTGGGGAATACATCTTCGGAAAATTAAATATTTACGCTTCCACTCAGCTTAAACTGGTAAAAAAACGAAAGGTCTTTGATGAAGACCAGATGGTGAAGGTTTACCCTTCTTTCATCCAGATGAAAAAACTGGATTTCCTGGCTATAGACAATAAAATTTCCCAACCCGGAATAAAGAAAATCCGAAGAATTGGGCATACCTTGGAGTTTGAGCAGATAAAAGAGTACGTGGCCGGCGATGATGTGCGCACCATTAACTGGAAAGCCACCGCCAAACAGGGAAACCTGATGGTGAACCAGTTTCAGGATGAAAAAGCCCAGCCTGTGTATTCCATTATTGATACCGGCAGGGTAATGAAAATGCCTTTTGAAGGTTTAAGCCTTTTGGATTACGCCATTAACAGCGCCCTTGCTTTTTCCAATGTTGCCCTAAAGAAAAAAGACAAGGTGGGACTGCTAAGTTTTTCCAGCAAAATTGAATACCTCCTGGCAGCAAGTTCAAAATTTAGCCAGCTAAACCGGGTCCTGAAAAGTCTCTATAACATTAAAACCGGTTTTAGGGATTCAGATTACAGCCTGTTGTACGCAAATGTCAAAAAGCATATCAACCACAGGAGTTTGCTGATGTTGTACACCAATTTTGAACATATTTCGGGACTAAAAAGGCAACTGCCGTTTTTAAAAGCATTGGCAAAAAAGCATGTTTTGGTGGTAATCTTTTTTGAAAATACAGAAGTGCAAAAACTCATTGATACTGAAGCCGAATCTATCCCGGCCAATGCCCATCAAACTATTGCGGAGCAATTTTCTTATGACAAAATTAAAATGGCCAAAGAACTTCAGCGTAACGGGATTCAGACGGTTTTAACCAAACCCGAAGAGCTTAGTATCAACACCATTAATAAATACCTGGAAATAAAAGCAAGGGGATTGCTTTAGGTATAACAATTCAGCAGTTTATTTCCACAGTTCGGCAAGAAGTTTTCTGTTGGGTTTAAACTTCAGCATAGCTTTGAAGTATTAATCAAAACCAACAACTATGAAAACATTAGCAGTATTAGCAGCAGTTTTATTCTTCAATTTTGTAACCGCCCAGGAAAAACTGGAAGAAAAGGGAAAAATCACCGTCACCATCAACAATGTAACCAGTGATGAGGGAGAAGTTTTATTCGGGATCTACACCGAAGACACCTTTATGAAGGGAGAGCCAAACTTTAGAGCTTTAAGTGAAATTAAAGATGGGGTAGCCACAGCAAATTTTGAAGGTATACCTGAAGGTACTTATGCAATTATCGCCCTTCATGACAAAAACGGGAACAGGCGTATGGATTTTGACAGCAGCGGAATGCCGATGGAAAGTTATGGAACATCCGGAAATTCCATGTCTTACGGACCACCACAATGGCAGGAATCAAAATTCCGGTTTAATGAAGAATACCAGGACATAGAAATCAGGTTCTAGAATCTGGTTAGCTCCCGGGGCAGGCCCCAAGAGCATTATACAGTTTAAAGAACTGGAAGCAAGTCCTAAATTTCCATTATTGAGTAAAATGCAGAATCTGCCGGCCCAAAAGGACCGGCAGCTTTCTTATACATCTCCTTCCATAAATTTTTTAATGATACTATAGAAAAAACCAATACCTTTGTACCTGAAAAATCTAACCTTCTATGACGATTACTCAGCTCCATTATGTACTGGCCGTTGCCGAACATAAAAATTTTACCAAAGCCGCCCAAAAGGTTTTTGTAACCCAGCCTACGTTAAGTATGCAGATACAAAAGTTGGAAGAAGAACTGGATGTCCAGATTTTTGACAGGACCAAAAAGCCAATCCAGCTTACTGAAACCGGGCAGAAAATTGTTCATCAGGCACGTAATATTGTTAATGAGAGTGACAGGATCCAGGATATTGTAGACCAGCAAAAAGGATATGTGGGAGGGATTTTCAGGCTTGGGGTGATTCCCACAGTTATGCCCACTTTACTGCCTCTATTCATCAATAACTTTATAAAAAAGTATCCAAAAGTAAAACTCAAGATAGAGGAGCTAAACACTCAGGCAATAATTGAAAAACTGAAAGAAGGGCATTTGGATGCCGCTATTGCTGCCACACCTCTTGAACAGGAAGGAATAAAAGAAAATGTACTTTATTATGAGCCTTTTGTAGGATATATTCCGGCCTCACACCGGCTGCACAAGAAGAAGAAAATTGCAGTAAGCGACCTGGACCTGGATGATATTTTGCTACTACAGGACGGGCATTGCTTTAAAGACGGGATTATAAACCTTTGCCAGGTTTCCCGCGGATTTAGTGACGACCACTTTCAACTGGAGAGCGGAAGTTTTGAAACCCTTATAAAACTGGCCAACGAAGGCCTGGGAATGACTTTACTACCGTACCTGCACACCCTGGAAACAAAAGAATCTGAAAAGGAGAATTTGAAGATGTTTGAAGACCCTGTCCCGGCGCGGGAGGTAAGCCTTATCTATAACCGCAGCGAATTAAAAATGCAGATTATTGAAGCTTTGCGCAGTACCATAGCCGGGGTGGTAAAAGGAGCAATCACCTTTCAGAATGTTCAAATCATCAGTCCGGTCAATAAGAAATAGGCTCAAGGTAAAAGAGCGGCTTTAGGGCCGCTCTTTTATTAGGTATTTAAATAAATTAAACAATCATTTAGTTCGGGGTTCTGCTTGATGAGGGAAATAATCCAAATCCTCAATTCCTCAATTTCGTGAGGCAACAATCTCTGGATAGCCTTCTTCACCTCTTTACAGAACAAATTAGCATCAAAACTTACTTTATCAAGTACCGTTTTGGTGTAATCAAACATCGCTCTCGCCATAATTTGATACTGGTTTAGTTAGAAATTAGGTTGATAAAAAACGGGTAGTTGTGCTCTATAGATTAGTAGATTTGTAATAAATATAAGAAATAAATACGTTTACCTTCTACTTCAACAACTTTTTAACAGAATCAAAAGCGGTTATCGCCGCTCATAATGTCCCCTAAACCTCCCAAAATACTACCTTCTCCTTTATCTTTACCACCACCCTGCGGAGCTGCCTGAAGAATTCTGTTGGCGAGCCTGCTGAATGGCAGTGACTGGATGTAAACAGTTCCAGGGCCGGTTAAAGTAGCGAAAAATAAACCTTCGCCTCCAAAAAATGTGTTTTTGATCCCACCCACAAACTCAATATCATAATCCACATCCTGGGTAAAACCGATTATACAGCCGGTATCCACCTTTAATTTCTCTCCGGGTTGCAGCTCTTTGGTGGCCATTGTTCCCCCCGCATGAACAAAGGCCATCCCATCTCCTTCAACTTTTTGCATAATAAAACCTTCACCTCCAAATAAACCCCGGCCAAGTTTCCGGCTAAATTCTATTCCGATAGAAACCCCTTTCGCAGCACATAAAAAAGCATCTTTCTGACAGATAAATTTTCCATTAAACCGGGTAAGGTCTATAGGCAAAATTTTTCCTGGATAGGGAGAAGCAAAACTAATTTTCTTTTTACCCTGTATCTCGTTGCTGAAAATGGTCATAAAAAGGCTTTCCCCGGTGAGCAGGCGTTTCCCGGCACCCAGTACTTTACCCAAAAAACCTTCATCTTTCGCCGAGCCATCCCCAAAAATGGTATTCATTCTAATCCCATTATCCATCATCATAAAATTCCCGGCTTCGGCTATTACAGCTTCCTGTGGGTCCAGTTCCAGTTCTACATATTGCATTTCTTCTCCAAAAATCTGGTAATCTATTTCATGTGCATTCATAATCTAAAGGTTTAAAGTATTCTGAGATAAAACTGTTGACTGAATAAAATTAAATCAGCTTTGGCAAGTTAAATTACAAATTTGAACTGTAAGATCGGAAATTAATTGTAGTTGAAGAGAATATCCACTTTCCTATCCGGCATATACTATGGAAACACTAAAGTAGATTCGGGCTCCTTTATTGATCGTGTTTCAGGTTTTTTACTGTTCAAAACAGCCGAAACAGAATTTTCTTTAGCTTTTCCTTAAAAGTACAAAATTAAAGATGCCAATAAACTGACTTTTTGGCTACTCTTTGTGGACTGGAAAAGGTGGGCCATCCTGAAGTTTCTCTTCATTTGGTTTAAGATAGCTCGGGAATAAAGTCGCACCGTAAATAGTTCCTAATATTCCTCCTGCTATAACTGATGCAAAGTCGATTGCAATGTAGCGATTCTCATAGTACTGATAATTTGAGAAATCCAATTACAAGTCCACCGGGAATGGCGTAAATAATTCGGTAATATCCAAAAAAATCATCCCGGTTAGCTTCTAGCTCCTTACCTCATCAGCTTTTACCGGCTTTTTCTTATTAATAAAAAGATAGTAAATGTTTACACAAATAATTGCTCCATTGGTAATCACCAGAGGCCATGAATGTAGAAGAACCCCATAAACCACAAAAAAGATACATCCGATAGAATTAACGTAACGGAGCGTCTTAATATTTTTCATAAAAAAGGCGAGAAGAACAAAAAAAGAAGCCAGATATCCGCTCCATTCTGTTAGCGATATTCCAAAAATTTCCATTTCAGAGAAAAGCATAAAAAAGGCTGTGAGAAGGTTTTGAACCTCCTTACAGCCTGGTTGCAATGTAAAGAATTATATTATTTTGTTACGCTTGCGATCATTTTCAGTAAGATAGATCTTTCTTAGCCGAAGATGATTTGGGGTTACCTCAACGTACTCGTCTTTCTGAATATATTCCAGTGCTTCCTCCAGGGAAAATTTGATTGCCGGAACAATTTTGGCCTTATCATCGGCTCCTGAAGAACGAACGTTAGAAAGTTTCTTGGTTTTAGTGATGTTCACCACCATATCGTCCTGGCGTGAATTCTCACCAATTACCTGTCCTTCATAAATATCTTCTCCCGGGTCTACAAAGAATTTTCCACGATCCTGAAGTTTATCGATAGAATAAGGAATAGACTTTCCTTTTTCCATAGAAACCAGAGAACCGTTTTGTCTTTCAGGAATGCCACCTTTTAGCGGCTGGTATTCTTTAAAACGGTGGGCCATAATGGCTTCACCAGCAGTTGCGGTAAGCAATTGGTTTCTAAGGCCAATAATACCACGGGAAGGGATAATAAACTGGATTACCATACGGTCTCCTTTTCCTTCCATGCTTAACATTTCACCTTTTCGAAGCGTTACCATTTCCACGGCTTTACCTGAAACATTTTCAGGTAAATCAATAGTCAATTCTTCTACCGGTTCACACTTAACACCATCAATTTCCTTAACGATTACCTGTGGCTGACCAATTTGAAGTTCGTAACCTTCACGGCGCATGGTTTCAATAAGCACCGATAAGTGAAGTACACCACGGCCGTAAACCATAAACTTATCTGCACTGTCTGTTTCTTCAACACGCAAAGCCAGGTTTTTCTCCAGCTCCTTGGTAAGGCGCTCCTTGATGTGTCTTGAAGTAACAAATTTCCCATCTTTTCCGAAGAAAGGAGAATCATTAATAGTGAAAAGCATACTCATGGTAGGCTCATCTATAGCGATGGTTTTTAATCCTTCAGGATTTTCAGCATCGGCAACGGTATCGCCTATCTCAAAACCTTCCAGCCCAACAATCGCACAAATATCTCCTGCCTGAACTTCTTCAATTTTCCTTCGGCCCAGACCTTCAAAAGTGTGAAGTTCCTTAATTTTTGTCTTTTTAATGCTGCCGTCCCTCTTTACTAAAGAAACCTGCTGATTTTCTTTTAAAGTTCCTCTCTGAAGGCGACCAATAGCTATTCTTCCGGTAAATGAAGAAAAATCCAGGGAAGTGATCAACATTTGAGGAGAACCTTCAAGATCTACTTTAGGCTCGGGAATATGCTCAATTACCATATCCAGAAGCGGCTCGATATTATCGGTTTCATTTTTCCAGTCCTCGCTCATCCAGTTGTTCTTGGCTGAACCATAAACGGTAGGAAAATCTAACTGCCATTCTTCTGCACCCAGTTCAAACATAAGGTCAAAAACCTTTTCATGAACCTCATCCGGAGTACAGTTTTCCTTATCAACCTTATTGATCACCACGCATGGTTTTAATCCAAGGTCAATAGCTTTTTGAAGTACAAAACGTGTTTGTGGCATTGGCCCTTCAAAAGCATCTACCAATAGCAATACTCCGTCTGCCATATTCAGCACCCGTTCTACTTCTCCCCCAAAGTCGGCGTGACCGGGAGTATCTATAATATTGATTTTTGTGTCTTTGTAGGTTACCGAAACGTTCTTGGAAGTAATAGTAATCCCGCGCTCCCGCTCAAGATCATTATTATCCAGGATAAGGTCTCCGGTATTTTCATTGTCGCGAAAAAGGCGGCAATGATACATAATTTTATCAACCAGGGTGGTTTTCCCGTGGTCAACGTGTGCGATAATCGCGATATTTCTGATAGCTGTCATACAAGCCTGTTTTAAAAGGCTGCAAATGTACAGTTATTTTTCAGGAAATAACTATAATTATATCAGATAATTACAGCAACTTAACATCAGGAAGGAAATTTAATAACATTTTGTATTTCAAACCTTTACGATTTTTTCGCTTTGAGCCAAAAATACAGGTATAGCGCAAAATAGATGAAACTGGCCACCATAAAAGAAGCTCCTAAAATCTCTTTTTCAGACTTAAAAACAAAAAGCGCGGTGGAAAGCAGCAACAAAAAGATAGCGTTGGTAAGGAGTCTTTTTCTTGTAAAATATTCTGCGATCAGTTTTTTAACTTTCATACGGAAAAATTTTCCCGTAAGATAAGGCTTTTATTAAACTTCATCTGCAGAAGGTCCATAAGTGGAAGGCACTGGTATATCCAGCAACCGAAAATACACCCCCAGTTGCGCCCTATGATGAGGAAGTTGATTCATGACCACGGTACGCAACACATTAAATTTAGGCATTTCAAGCACAACTTTACCTCCTTTTATTATTTTCCATGTCTTTTCATACTCAGTATCTGGTTTTCGCAGGGCAATTTCAGCCTGGGTAGTATTCAGTTTAAGCGCTTCAATAATTTTTGGCACCTTCTTAAAGCTGGAAGATTTAAATCCTTCCAGGTCCATTTCATCCATTTCCATGGTAGCAGTAATCCAGCTGGGAATTTCAGCCAGATGATTGGCGAGTTCTCCTAAAGTCATAGATTTCTGGTGGGGCCTCCAATCCATTTTATCTTCCGGAAGGCGCTTTATGAACTTCTCGGTTATTGTAACTTCATACTGAAGTTCCGGGATCAAAAATTCCTGAATTTTCATTATTGAACAGATTAAAAGATAACAATGAAATTTACAACAAAAAAGCTCGTGTCCCTTTTTTCCGCGTAAATAATTTTAAAGTGCTTCCGGTTTAGAAAACTATCAGGCTTTCTTATTTCCCTTATCTTTGTAACAGAATTCTCCCTGTTAAGGAAGGCCAGGTAAATTGCACGACTAAAAGTGGAGGAATTAATACGATAATATTTTAAAGATGAACCTGAAGAATATCCCAAGAATAAAGAATACCGAATCCAATAATTTCTTCCTGCTTTGCGGCCCCTGTGCTATTGAAGGTGAAGAAATGGCCTTAAGAATTGCTGAAAAGGTGGTAAAAATCACCGATAAACTTGAGATTCCGTATGTTTTTAAAGGCTCCTTTAAAAAAGCAAACCGCAGCAGGATCGATAGTTTTACCGGAATTGGTAATGAAAAAGCACTGAAAATTCTGAGAAAAGTTTCAGAAACTTTTGACGTGCCTACAATTACCGATATCCACGAAAATAGCGATGCCGCCATGGCTGCGGAATATGTAGACATTTTACAGATTCCCGCTTTCCTGGTGAGACAGACAGATCTTGTAGTGGCTGCTGCTGATACAGGTAAAACAGTAAACCTTAAAAAAGGACAGTTTATGAGCCCGGAAAGTATGAAACATGCAGTAACAAAAGTGGAAGAAACAGGTAATCCTAATGTGATGGCGACTGACCGTGGAACCATGTTTGGTTACAGTGATATGATTGTGGATTTTCGAGGCATTCCCACCATGAAAGAATTTGCTACTACGGTTTTAGATGTAACCCACTCCCTCCAACAGCCCAACCAGAGCAGCGGTGTTACCGGCGGCAGGCCAGAAATGATTGGGACTATTGCCCGCGCAGGAATTGCCGCAGGTGTGGACGGGCTTTTTATGGAAACTCATTTTGATCCTGCAAATGCCAAAAGTGACGGCGCAAATATGCTGCACCTGGATCATCTTGAAAAATTGCTGACCAACCTCGTCGCCATCAGGAAGGCGGTTAATAGTTTTTAGCTTCTTTCAAGATAAAAAACTACACTCCATAGGTTTTCGAAACCTCTGGGGTTTTTTCTTCAATATGGAAAATCTATTTTAGATTTAGAATAACAAAAACCGGAAAATGGTCTGATGGATACCTCATCTCTTTAGAATCTGTAAGCACGGCATATTTTTCCACTTCCACCTGGTCATTTACAAAAACATAATCTATGCGGCGGGTAACCGGCTCTTCAAATTTGTAGCCATTGAAAGTTCCTTCAGAGCCAAAAACATTTTCTGCAATCTTTTTACTGTCGTTCAACTCTTCAGAAAGATATTGAATGCCCTCCGTACCCGGTTCAAGATTAAAATCCCCTGTCAAAATTACCGGCAGGTTTTCAGTATTAATTTCTTCTATTCTGGAAAAAATAAGTTTTGCACTTTCCTGTCTTGCCTTTTCCCCTATATGGTCGAAATGGGTATTAAAAGACCAGAATTTTTTTCCTGTTTCCTTATCCTGAAATAAGACGTAGGTACAAACCCTTGGCAACGCCGCATCCCAGCCGGTAGAAACTTTTCCTGGTGTTTCTGAAAGCCAGAAAGTATTATTTTCCAGTACCTCATATTTTTCATCTTTATATAGAATTGCGCTGAATTCTCCTTTTTCCTCTCCATCTTCCCTGCCTACTCCAACAAAAGAATAACCGTCCAGTTCACTGGTAAAATGTTGCAACTGGGAAAGCAAAGCCTCCTGGACTCCTAAAATATCGGGCTCATAAAACTTAAGTTGATTAGTAATAAATTCTTTCCGGTTGGACCAGCTGTTTTCCCCATCATTTTCGTTGGCATACTTAATATTATAGGTCATTAACCTCACCTGCGCAGAGGAGGATAAAGCAAATAAAATGGCAATTAGAGCGAAGAGTTTAGATTTTTTCATTTGTTTCAAAATTTAAATATACAAGGCTTAGGAAAATTATTTTAGCTGAAGTTCTACCATTACCGGAAAATGATCTGAAGGATATTTTTGATCGTAAGAATTATTAAGAACGCCATATTTTTCAATTTCAACTCCTTCCCTGCTGATAAAAATGTAATCTATGCGACTGATAGGCGCATCATCTAAATGATAGGCATTAAAAGTTTTTTCCGGCCCAAAGCTTTCGGTTTTACAAGCTTCCCTGCTATCCAGGAACTTTTCAGCAAGATACTGGACTCCTTCCGCCTGTGGTTCCAGGTTTAAATCCCCTGTGAGGATAACAGGCAGGTTCTCTTTATTTAATTCCTCAGTTTTCTTATAGATCAATCTGGCGCTTTTCTTTCTGGCTTCATCTCCCCTGTGGTCAAAATGCGTATTAAAGAAACAGAACTTTTTCCCTGTTTCCTTATGTTTAAAAATGGCATAAGTACATATTCGCGGATAGGCGGCATCCCACCCTTTTGAAGGCTTTTCAGGGGTTTCAGAAAGCCAGAAGGTATCGCTATGCAACACTTCAAATTTATCTGAACGATACAAAACCGGACTAAATTCCCCTTCAGTTTTGCCGTCCTTTCTAGCCACACCTACATATTCGTACCGCTTTAAGTTATCCTGAAAATATGCCAGTTGCTCCTGCAGAGCCTCCTGTAAACCTATAATATCGGGCTCAAAAAACTTTAGAAGCCCTGTAAGTGCCTCTTTTCTGAAAGACCAGCTGTTTTCGCCATCATCTTCATTGGCATACTTAATATTATAGGTCATTACTTTCATGTGTCCGGTTTAAAGTTTGAAACAGATTTGAAAATTAAGAGGAATATTTTATTCGGCATATTAAATTTTCATAAAGATACTAATCGCCCTGGCAGGAATAAAAAATCCAGAAAAAGTGGGAAAGTTTAAAATATTCTTACTTACTTTGTATTTAAAAGTACTTTATAATGGAGAATAAAAAGTATCTGAATGATCTTAGTGAGATCAGGGAAATGATGAGCCGCTCTTCGCGATTTATTTCCCTTAGTGGACTGGCCGGGGTTTTTGCGGGTATCTATGCAATTATAGGTGCTGTAATCGCAAAGATGCTTCTATCGGATTATGGCAGTAATTATGAAAATGTCTATAATTCGTTTGATATTACTACAGAAGATACTGAACTAAGGACTAACCTCATCCTTATTGCCATTGTGGTTCTTGTGCTGGCAATAAGCACTGCCATTTTCCTCACCACCCGCAAAGCGAAAAAGAACAATCAAAAGATATGGGACAGCACCAGTAAAAGGCTGGTTACTAATTTTTTTGGCCCATTGAGTGCCGGCGGGCTTTTTTGCCTGGTTTTGTTGCAGTACGAACTTGTAGGACTCATCGCCCCGGCCATGCTGCTCTTTTACGGAATGGCGCTTGTAAATGCTAGCAAGTATACCTTTAACGATTTGCGGTCCCTGGGATATGCAAATGTAATTATAGGGCTTATTGCCACGCAGTTTATTGGCTACGGACTGTATTTCTGGGCACTTGGATTTGGAGTTTTTCACATCATCTACGGGGTCGTGATGTACAACAAATACGAGCGAAAACAAGCTTAGATGAAGAATATAATCGGCAACATAAATAAAGCCTTCGATCATCGTATCAGGCTGGGGATTATGAGTGTTCTCATGGTGAATGAGTTTGCTGATTTTACGACACTTAAAGAACTATTAGGCGCGACAGACGGGAATATCGCCAGCCATACAAAGGCACTGGAAAAACAAAATTATATAAAAGTGGAGAAATCATTCATAAATCGTAAACCAAATACCCGCTACCTGGCTACAGACAAGGGTCGGAAGGCTTTCCAGGAACACCTGGATGCCCTGGAAAAACTGCTGACTTCAGGCAAGGAGATCAACAAAAATAAAGGGATAGAATGATCACAAAAAAATTTATCAATTTACTTTGAAATTCAAAGTACTTAAATAAAATTAATCAAACCTCTAAAAACCTTAATATGACACTACAAAATCAATTAAAGTACCGCCTGGATCTTAAAATTTTTCTGAAACGGGCATTGACCGGCGCCGGCTTGGCTCTATTATTACTGGCAGTTTTCCTGATGATGTTTGGTAAAGTGGAATACTTTTTTTGGATTGCCGCAAGCTCCATTTCCATTGGCGGCGCCGGTGCAGGTGCCGCTTATTATTTGTGCTGCGATTTGTTAGAACCACAGGGAACTCAACGGATTATTCCGAAAATATTCAGTGCTGTTTTGTTCCTCGTTTCTTTCTGGCTAAGCCTTGTTTTTGCGCTTGCCCAGGTTGGGCTTTGGGATTAAATCTTAACTAAAACTTTATATCATGAAAAACACAAGACTTTTTATCATTTTAGGGATTGCAGCGGGAATTTTACTTCTTCCCCTCATCGCCATGCAGTTCGACAGCGGAGTAGATTGGGATTTACGGGATTTTGTGATCATTGGGATTCTGCTTTTTGGTTCGGGGGTGGCTATTGAATTCGCTTTACGAAAATTTTCTACTACAAAAAACAGGATAATTGCCTGTGGAATGATTCTGGCAGCCTTATTCTTAACCTGGGCAGAACTGGCCGTGGGTATTTTTGGGACTCCCTTTGCCGGAAGTTAATTTCAATAAATTCAACAATAATGGAATATTTTGTAGATAAAGATTCAATAGTTCGTAAGATTTGGGGAAATGGAGATACTATTCTTTTCATTTTCGCCGGCGCCTCTGCCGAATTTGCGCTGAACAAAGCGGTGGACTGGCTGTATTATACAGGCAGGCTTCCGCAGGATCCATTGGGAAGGCTATTTTCCACGGTTTCTTATGCACGGGACATCGTTTTTTCTGAAAAAAATTCCGCCCTGGAAGCGATTGGAAGAATAAATTCTGCTCATGCTGCCGTAGAAAAAAACCGTGGGGCAAAAATACCGGATTGGGCTTATCGCGATGTACTTTTTATGCTTATAGATTATTCTATAAGGTCTTTTGAATTGCTGGAACGCCAACTCACACTAGCCGAAAAGCAGGAAGTTTTTGATGTTTTTTACCGGGTTGGCAAAAACATGAAATTGAAGGATTTGCCGCAATCATTTGAAGCATACGAAAAAATGCGAAATACTCACCTGCAACAGCATCTTTACAGGGGCGATTTTTCCCGGGATCTCTTTAAACAATATCGGAAACATCTGGGCTTTGTACGCTACAGGCTGCTCCTGGAAACACAAAACCTGATTTGCCCAAAAAAAGTTCGGCATTTTCTGGGCTTTTGGCGAATCTCTTTATTAAAGCCGGTAATCTTTATTTACAAATTCAGCAGGAACATCAAACTGGACTGGCTTCTTAAAGAACTCATCCTTCCATCTGCCTATAAAAAAGAAATCCGGGCGCTGGACAATTTACCGGCATAAAATAATTCATCACTTAAAATCAATCAAAAAATGAACGATCAATCTTCACAGAACACCGGCAACAAAATAATCGACTGGCTCAAAAACTCCATTACCGCGAGAATGTTTATGGTGGGCGCCCTTATCCTTATCCTGCTTATCCCGCTGCTTTTTGTCCAGGATCTTATAAGGGAAAGGGCTGTAAGGCAGGAAAATGTTATATCAGAAATTAATGATAAGTGGGGTGGCGAAGTCCTGTTTTCGGGACCAATACTAAAAATCCCGTACCGCAGCTTCCGCGAAAAATCTATTTCCAATTCCCAGACCAAAGAAGTGACTACGGAAAGCATCGAAGAAGTAAAATACGCTTATTTCCTTCCGAAGAATTTAAATATAGAAGCGCTTGTAGATCCCAAAATCAAGAAACGCGGGATCTATAAAACCGCAGTTTATAAAAGTCAAACAGTCTTAACAGGCATTTTTCCGGTTCCAGATTTTAATGAAGAAAATGTGGCAGAAGAAAATATTCTCTGGGAAAAATCCAGGATTATCTTTCAGATCTCCAATCTAAAGGGAGTGAGTGAACAGGTAAATATCAATATTGCAGATGCCAATTACAATTTTACTTCTAAATACCGGGAACAAAATCCCCTTCCGGGACCTGAAAGACAATTGTTTTCTATGGAAAGTGAATTGTTGAAGCAAGAGGCGTTGCCAAGAACGAAGCCGGTTTCCTTCAATATGAAACTTTCAGTTAACGGCAGTTCTCAAATCAATTTTGTTCCGGTAGGAAAAATAACCGAAGCTAAGATTAGTTCCAACTGGAAAACCAATAATTTCACCGGTAATTTTCTTCCGTATAATGAAGACAAGCTCACGGGGAAAGGTTTTAAGGCGAAGTGGAAAATTCTTGACATCAACAGGCCTTTTTCGCAGGTTTTTATGAACTCGCTGCCAAACCTTACAGAATATGCCTTTGGAGTTAATTTTATGATCCCGGTGGATGAATATCAAAAAAGTGAACGTGCCGCTAAATATGGATTTCTTGTTATTGGATTAACTTTCCTGCTGTTTTTCCTGATCCAGACACTCAGCAAAATTCCCATTCATCCCTTTCAGTATGTAATGATAGGACTTGGTCTTGTGATGTTTTATACTTTGCTGATTTCCATTTCTGAACACAGCAGTTTTCTTAAAGCTTACCTGATTGCCGGAACTGCCGTAATCCTGATGATCACGTTGTACTCCAAAAGTATTTTAAAAGGCTGGAAATTTCCCATTTTTACAGGAACGTCCCTTTCCTCCCTATACGCTTTTATTTATATCATTATTCAACTGGAAAGTTATGCGCTTCTGGTAGGCAGCATAGGCCTGTTTCTGATCCTTGCCGGAGTGATGTATACCTCAAGAAAAATTGACTGGGAAAATTAATCCGATATGAAACCAATTTCAAAATTTGACCGTTTTCATGCTGAAGTCCGCAGCAACAAATGGCTTGGTCATTTCACCATTTTGGTCAGGATCGCACTTGCCTACGCTTTTATTTTCGCCGGATTTATAAAGGTAAACGGCGAACGTTTTACCTCCCTATCCAACAACCATCCCATGGGGCATTACCTGGAAGCGCTTTTCCATACCGGTTATTATTATACTTTTATTGGAGTTTTGCAGATGCTTGCCGGGGTTTTATTGCTTATTCCCCGCACCGCTTTGTTGGGAGCCTTAATTTATTTTCCAGTTATTCTAAATATTGCGGTACTTTCATTTGCGGTGCGTTTTGATGGTTCGATCTTAACTTCCCCTTTAATGGTGCTGGCCAACCTCTATTTAATTTGCTGGGACTGGCATCGGATAAAGTTCATTTTACCATTTAAAAAATCGGCCTTTAAGGGAGTTTTGCCAGATTTCAGCACCCGCAGCAACAAATTTCCTTTTAGATTCTTAACTGGTGTGTTTATAGTCATGGCAATTGTGGTAGCCATGGTTGTTACCATGAATTTTAAAGCTATCATGCCCCGGAATATGATCTCAGATTGTGAAGACCAGTGCCCGGATAGTAGTAATCCGGAAGCCTGTATCGCTTTTTGTGAGTGCATTCATAACGAGGGGAATTCGCTGGACGATTGTTTAAAAAGATATGGTGAGGATTTTAGTAAATAGAAGTTAAAGTTTGTAGTTCCAGGTTCGCAGTTTTTTGCTCCTGGTTCAAGATTTAAAATCCAAGGTTCAGGATTCAGGATTTCGTGGGTTCCTGATTCCTGGCTCTTGTTCGTATTAAAATTTTTAAATGAAAATATCCCAACATATAATAAACAATAAGGAATTAGTTGGCGCCGGTGGCTTTTGCTGCTCGCTGGTGGTCTTGCGGTGGTGCCTTACGTTAGACTACTATTATTTTTTCCTCATCTGGAATTTATTTTTGGCGGGCGTTCCATTTTTGATATCTCAGTATCTGGAAACCAGGAATAATAGATTTTTCTATACTTTTTTCGGGCTCTGGCTTCTGTTTTTACCGAATTCCTTCTATGTGATTACAGATCTTATTCATGTAAAAACTTCGCAATTACCTGTTTACGATGCTATAATGATTTCTCTTTTTGCGCTGCTGTGTTTATACCTCGGATTTTCTTCCATGCAGAAAACAGGCAGAGTTTTATCTTTAAAATTTCAAAATATCAGCAAACTATTCCTGGACATTTTGATCTTATTCCTCTGCTCCTTCGGAATTTACCTGGGAAGGTTTCTCCGTTATAATTCCTGGGACATCCTGAAGAATCCATTTAATCTTGCTCAAGATTGCTTTAATTTTGTACGCTTCCCGGTAGAGCATTTTCATGTGTGGTTCTTCACCTTTGGTTTTGGGATCTTGCTGATGGCTTTTATTTTATTTTCCAAAAACTGAAATTTCAAAAAGATGAATATTAACAGAAGTGCAAAAAATGCCTATTTCATCTCTTTTTTAATCCTGCTGTTAATTGAAATATCTATCGCGACCTGGATAAAAGATGATTTTATCAGGCCTTATCTCGGCGATTTCCTGGTGGTGATCCTGATTTATTGCTTCCTGATGACAGTAAGTAATCTTTCTGTTCATAAAGCTTTAATTGCAGTACTTCTTTTTTCTTTTGCGGTGGAGTTTTTTCAGCTAATCAATATTGTAAAAGTATTGCAGTACCAGCCGCCAAAAGTGGTGATGATCGTCCTGGGAAGCAGCTTTTCGGTTTTGGATCTGCTGGCTTATACTTTGGGGATTCTATTTACGGCAGGAATTGAAATTTATCGAAGCTCAGCAACGAGTAAAACATAATTCGTTCTTGACAAAAGACTACTTTGGCTATCGCCTCGCAATGCCGCGGGAATGTTACTACTTTTCATCTTTCACATAATCCTGAAGATATTTAAAGCGTTCTGTCAATTTGCCGTTTTTCGTCATTCGGGCGCGCTCCAGAATTCCGTCTTTATCACCATTAAAAAAAGCCGGGATTACATGCTGAAGGAACATTTCGCCAAAGCCTTCGCTGGCGTCTTTGGGCAATTCGCAGGGCAGATTATCTACCGCCATTACGCAGATGGAATTCTTTTCGCGGAAATCAACTTCAGCTTCGGTTTCGGGATTGTAGCCGTAAAGAGGTTCGGCGATGGTTGATGGGCGGAGGGTGCTGGCAATTGGTCCGGCTATATCGCAGGAAATATCGGCAATATATTTGATACGGAAATCGGCCATTTTCGCCTCTTCTTTTGTAAAAAATACGGGAGCCCCCTGGCCATAGAAATGCCCGGCAATAAAAACATCACTGGCTACGGCAAACCTCCAGAAATCGGATTCATACTTTTCGGGATGCTGAAAGAATTCTTCAATAGTTCCTGTAGAACCATCTTTTCTTTTATTGTAATCCAGCACATCGATATGGCAGTAAACCGGCTCATTAAAATCCTGCCCCAGGTATTCCCCTGCCCCTACTTCTTTAATCTGAAGATGATCCAGGATTTCCTTTGCCCCATAGGCCACTTTCCCGCTGCCGGTAAGCACAAATTTATACACCGGGATTCTGATCTTCTCAAGTTCTGACAGCATGGCATTAAGGTCGGGCAAAGTTTCAGCCTTGGGAATGCTAAAGTTGTTTTCTTTTAATCCGATTGCGCGAAAAATATTGTACGTACCCACCAAACCGGCATACCTGCCGAAACCAATGAGTCTTGCTCCTGTTTCATTTATGATTACTTCATGATCGTAAAGCTCGATATTTTTATTTAGAATTTCCCGTAAAAGATCGCGATTATAGGGTTGTTTTTTTATGGTATGAGAAAAGAAAAAATATTTTTTATTCGGAATTAGCGCCGGGATGGGAACTTCTTTTACGCCCAGCATCACATCGCAATCTGCAATATCTTCGGAAACTTCAAATCCGACATCCCGGTACTGCTGATCGCTGAAAATACGAATATCAGAGGATTCAACTTTGAAACCTGCCTCCGGAAATTTCTCTGCCGCTTCTTTTAATTTTGAAGGTGAAAAAACCACGCGGCGGTCTGGCGGGGTCTTGCTTTCTTTGATGATTCCGAATTTTATCATTTTGGTATGGGTTTTGCACAATTTTGAAGTGTCTCAAAGATATTAATTAAATTCTGTATCTTTGCAGGCTCCACCGGAAACTATGGTGGGGGTTTCTTTGAAATAAGAGAGTTGAAATTTGATTTTTCAGCATTGGATGAGATTCTGAAATAACTCAAGAATGACGGATTATTGAATTGAAACTCACATGCGTTAGGGATTGAAGCGGAAATCCTTTTTGCGCGCTTCGACATGCTCAGCATGACGCGCAAAAAGATTGAAGCGGAAAGCCCGGCCCCGCCTGAGCGGGGAAACGCCATGATTGAAATTAGAAGTATGATGGACGAAGTACGAATTGTTGAAAGTTCTAACTTCACACTTCTTAATTCGTACTTCGAGATGTTCTTTACATAATGGGGTCGACTTGGTTTTGACAGCGAGTCTAATTGAGTTGTAAGCACGTCGAGCGCTGGGATATAGCTCGTAAATCTCATATTTCAGACTTTTTTAAACGGCGAGAATAACTACGCCTTGGCTGCGTAACCGAATGATAGTAGGTTACTCTTAGTCCCTGCAAGGCAGGGAGCCAAGATGTCCCGCGAAGGCCTTGATTTACGGCATTCGCATTAGGGGCACCGGTAAAGTAAATATAGGAATTTCAGGGCCTTGATGAGATTCCGAAATTTAAGCGAGGATACGTGTAAAGTTGGTGGTTTTCGGCCGGCTTTGCATCGACAACCAAACGAAGACTAAGCGTGTAGAAAGCAGCTGAATTGCTTGTTTGGACGAGGGTTCGAACCCCTCCGACTCCACTTTTTGGCTACCAGCTAACAACAAAAACCCTGTAAATGTATGATTTACAGGGTTTTTCATTTTTAATGAAGTCATTTGATGGCAAATAATTGCACCTGAAACGAGACCAATACGGTGACCTATTGAGAAACCAAAAAAGGGGTCTCGCTAAGCCATCAAAATACTGTTTTTCAATTCTTTACGTAAAGTTAAAGTTTAAAATCGTAAGCCCTTTTTAGGTACTTTGGGAGACCAATCGAGACCTAAAATTTTAAAGCTTATGAGAACTGATTTCCACGTCCATTTTCACCTCCTCGCAAAAAAGAAAAATAAACGAGGGCTTGCACCTATTTACTTGAGACTTACGGTTGACAGGAAAAGAACGGAATACAGTATATCCCGTAGGATACAACCGGAATACTGGAGTACCAAACTACAAAAGGTAATGGGGAATAATCCAAACGAGAAAGAAATCAACACTCATATCAATAACCTTCGCCATAAGCTTAATAAGATTCACCAGATATTATCAGATAACGATCAACCTATTACGGCTGAAATAATGATCGCAGAATTAAAAGGCGACAACAAACCACAGCCTAAAATGACCCTGGAGGTATTTAAAGAACATAATGAGCAAATGGATCGCCTTTCAGGCAAAAGCATCTCTAAAAGCACCGCAAAGCGTTACTGGACATGTTATAATCATGTTGAGCAGTTTCTCAAAGAAGAATATAAGACTGATGATTACCCGATGAATGATATCAACCACCAGTTCATCATTAAATTCGAGTACTTTTTGAAGACTAAGCGGGAGTGTAATCATAACTCCGCTTTGAAGTACGTAAACAATTTTAAAAAGATCATTCGAATCGCTTTGGCCAACCAGTGGATGGACCGTGACCCGTTCTATAATTACAAAGTCCAGTTTGAAACAGTGGAACGAGAATTTTTAAATGAAGAGGAAGTGCAGAAGCTGATCGAAAAAGATCTTCACCTGGATCGACTAAAACTGGTGAGGGATATGTTTGTGTTTAGCTGTTATACCGGTCTGGCATATTCTGACGTGAAAAAACTGAGCAGTACCGATATCACTAAAGGGATTGATGGAGGGAAGTGGATTCGCATTAAGAGAACCAAGACAAAATCTTTGAGCAGCATCCCTCTGCTACCCGTTGCCGAAGAAATTTTAGACCGTTATAAAGATCACCCTGAAGTAAAAAATAGCAAGTATGTTCTACCTGTGTTAAGTAACCAGAAGTCCAACGCATTTCTAAAAGAGATTGCGGCCTTGTGCGGAATTACCAAACCACTCACCACTCACCTGGCCCGTCATACTTTTGCTACTACTATTACCTTAACCAATGGCGTGCCCATAGAATCCGTAAGTAAAATGTTGGGGCACCAGGATTTAAGAACTACCCAGCATTATGCGAAGATTGTGGATCGGAAAATTAGTGATGATATGAAAGCACTAAGAGAAAAATTGGATGCTAAAGAGAAAAATCCTTCTAAAGAAATCAAATGAGTATTATCGAAATAGCCCAACTTATTATTTACGATACAGGAATATTAAAAATAAATTATAAATGGTTGAAAATTTCGATAAGTATAAATCCAATGAGATATTAGAACATACAACTTCATTAATTGGTAGCAGATCAGTAGTGAACCAGCTCTGGAACACTACAATAAATTTGGCGGGTTGTGTGCTCTTTGGTCTTCATTTCTGAATACTGATTTAAGGGAAATTTTTTCTAATTTAGAATTTTGCTTTCAGCACCAGAACTTTCAGAATGTGTTCTTAATAATTACATTTGTAAAAGAAACCTTCCAGAATGGCCCGAGAAGATATCAGGTGGCATCAACGCCTTAGGAATTATGAAAAAGCCTTAATCCAATTAAATAAGGCAACAGAATTAAGCAAAGAACGAGATCTCTCAGAACTTGAAAGACAAGGTCTAATTCAGTCCTTTGAATTTACCCACGAGCTGGCCTGGAATGTAATGAAAGATTATTTTGCTTATCAAGGCAATCCTGAAATTAGAGGGAGCAGGGATGCCACCCGTGAGGCTTTTAAATTTGGGTTAATCAATAACGGAGAAGCCTGGATGAATATGATCATTAGTCGCAACATGACTACTCACACCTATGATGAAAAAACTGCGATAGAAATAGTAAATGCCATTTTAAAGGAATATGTAGCTCTCTTTAATAACTTTAAAGAAAAGATGCTGAACATCCAAAAGTCTGCTGAATAGTAAGTTTATTATGGAATTTGGATTAAAAGATCATGTACTTCTGAAACTAATAAAGGTATTCAATTCTTTTCCAGGAATTGAAGAGGCAGTTATTTATGGCTCCAGGGCTTTGGGAACTTACCGGGAAGGATCTGACATTGATATTACCTTAAAAGCAGATTTCAATTTTAATGAATTAATTGAGGTTGAGAGAAAACTCGATGACCTAATGTTGCCCTATACGATGGACTTATCCATATATCAAAAACTCTCTAATCCAGAGTTGGTCACACACATTGATACATTTGGAAAGCAATTGTATGTAAAGGAACCCATAGCAAAATAGCTGAGAGCTCATCATTTTAAAAATGAAAAAATTTAAAATACCCAGAAAATTAAAAAAAGAACTAAAAAAAGGATTTTGGTTTTATCCTCCCGATGAAAATGGAGGTTCTCTCTCTGCATCACCTTCTCGTGATATTAATGATTTTAAAGCCTATAAAAAAGGAGTGTTGAGAAATCTCATTGATAAGCATGGTTCAAGGCAGCGGCAATTAGCATTTAGGCGAAAAATCAATAAAGAAATACTCATTTCTGATGAGGAGCTTAAAAGGTATGTTGATGATATCATAAGAGAAGATCTTCGAAATTCTTCATATCGTACCTTGCTGGAAGCAAAAAAGCATCCCCGTGCCATTATTGCTTATTATCAATTTGTAAATTCCTATCAGCTTGTGGAGCAGGGAGAAGATTCTTACGGGAATATATGCTGTATGGCTATAGACAGGGCAAAGGAATTATTAAGAAAAGGATGATGCCTAACATTCTTGTCCTTTTTAAAGCAAGGTGGAAAAATATCTACCGAAGCAAGTATCCATGGGCGTCACAAAATTCCAAAATAGCTGAAAAGTGGGAATTTAAAAATTCAACACTAAACTTTAGACACTAATCCAAAAACTGGACTAGTATAATACCAGTTCCAAATTGGTAAGGGACCAGAACTTCTCCAAAACAAACTGCCTTTTTTGTCATTCTTATATTTTTTAAAACCATTATTTTCCAATCAACGTCCAGCTCAACTACTAAAGTTGAATGCTTTTGAATTCCCAAAAATCCATCTCCTTTATTTTCACCCGGCCTCCTTAGATAAAACTAAACTCTTTTAAAAAGAGGCACCATTAAATTAGAAGGATCAAGGATTTAAATTTTTGTTAAATTTGAAGTTTATAATAATGCACCACATCCTAAACAAATTAATGTTTAACCTACAATGTTAAAATATAAATCAGATTACCAATCGATTTTTGATCTCGCACCTTTTCCCATGTGGATCTATAACTTCGAAGATTTCCGTTTTTTAGCTGTAAATAAAGAAGCAATTAATCACTATGGCTATAGTGAAAAGGAATTTCTTAATATGACTATCAAAGATATCCGTCCTAAGGAAGAAATCTCAAAACTTGAAAAAGCAGTAAAAGAAGCTAAAACACGAACCAATCTTTATAAAGAAAGTATTTTTAGGCATCAGAAGCGAAATGGACAACTTATGCATGTTCAAATAAAAAGTAAGTTAATAGATTTCCAGGGAAAAAAGTGCGAAATAGTAACTTCTATTGATTTAACCGATCGTTATGAAAAGGAGCAAAAAATTAAAACTCAAAAGAATTATCTTATAGGACTTAGCTCTATAAATCAATTATTACTTAAATCTGATGAATGGATCCAGTCTCTTAAAGCATGCTTTAAAATTGTAGGTGAAACAGTTGATATTGACCGTATTTATTTATTCCAAAATAATTTAAATGATAAAACGTCCTCCCAAAGGTTAGAATGGAGCCGTATTAACTCACCAATAGAATACCCCAAAATTCAAAATATCGCATTTTCCCAGTTTCAATCCTTAATGGAACCTCTTAAACAAAAAAGATTTTCTGAAGCTATAGTTGCTGAGCTTCCAATTTCGAAAATCAAGGACTTCTTATTGCAACATAAGATAAAATCTTTTATCGCAATGCCATTATGGGTTCATGACATTTTTTGGGGCTTTATTGGTTTTGGTGACTGCAGTAAAACAAGAAAATTCTCAGAAGATGAAGTTCAATTCTTAAATACTCTAACCGCGAATTTAGGCCATGTAATAAAACAACAGGAAGTATATCTGAAACTTACCTATAGTGAAGCACGCTTTAAGTCCTTGATAAAAAATGGCAAGGATCTAATTGCCATTGTTGACAAAGAAGGGATATATAAGTATGTTGCTCCTACAAGTAGTTCAATTCTGGGAAGTTCTCCTGAGAAATTTATAGGTAAAAATGCCTTTGATTATATCCACGAATTAGATATTTCCCGCTTAAAGATAAAATTTGAGGAGATACTGGAATCAATGCAGATTTCAATCGAGCCCTATCGCTTTAAACATGCAGATGGGAACTGGCGATGGGTTAGAACTGAATTATCAAATCATCTTAATACTCCAAATATAAATGGCATAGTGGCTAACAGCCATGATGTTACCACAGAAGTTAAAAAAAAGCAGATTGATGAACTCTCAGCTGCATTAATCTTGTCTATTGGGCAACCAGGGACGTTAATTTCCAGCTTAAAGGAGGGACTCAATAAAATTGGTAAATTAGATAAAATTAATGTTAGTGAAATTTGGTTAATTTCTGAAGACAACATCCGATTAGATTTGATTGCATTTTCCTCACACAATAAACAATTTAATGCATTTAATCAAAGATCTAAAGAGTTTACTTCCTTTTCTAAGGGCATAGGCCTTCCTGGCCATATTTGGAATGAGAATAGTCCGTTAATGTGGAAGGATATTTCCAATAACAAACTTTTTTATCGATCAGAAGGTGCAAAGGTCTCTAATCTTAATACAGGTATAGGCTTTCCTATTATATATAATAATAAGTTCATAGGCTGTATAATATGTTTTTCAACATATCATGGAGATGAACTTTCAGAGGAATTACACCTATTGACTGAGGTCACCCAACAACTCGGTCCAGTTATAAAACAAAAGATTACTGAAAACGAATACCGAAATTTCTTCAACATTTCACCAGACCCCCACTGTATAATTGGCTTTGATGGATACATTAAAAAGTTTAATCACGCTTTTCAAAGTTTGTTGGGTTATGACGAAACTGTTTTACTCACTACACCTATATTTCAATTTATTCATAGTCAAGATAAGCAAGAATCACAAAATCGGCTTAAGTTATCGATCCAGAGTAATTCCACCGAACCATTTGAAGCCCGATTTATAACTTGCAAAGGTGCTATAAAATGGCTCATATGGAATGGGACACTGGTTTCAGAATCTAAAATAATTGTCGCAGTTGCCAAAGATATTACGGACCAACGATTAGCTAAAGAAGAATTACAAGTTGCATATGAGCGCTTAGAAACGGCTCAAAAAATTGCTAAGCTAGGATATTGGGTTAGAGATTTCGGTTCGGATGTTTCGGTGTGGAATGATGAGACTTATAGCATCTATGAATACTCCCCTCAGAATTTCATCCCAACGATGGAAAATGTTACTAAAACATTTCATCCAGATGATCGCTATTTAATAGAAAGTGATCCCGGAGAGCATTTGGAAGCCGGTAAAGTACAAAGTTTTGAACATCGGATTTTAACAGGAAAGGGGAAGACAAAATGGGTGCACCAGGAAATAAGGCTTTTAACAGATGATCATGGTGTCCCATTCCGCATAGAAGGAACGGTACAGGATATCACGCAAAGAAAGGAATATGAAGAGCAATTATACCTAAGCAATGAAAGGTTCAGGTTAGCCATGCAAGCCAGTAATGAACTAATATGGGAAATTGATCACCTTAATCAAATAATTTTCAGAGGAAAGAATTATGAGCTAAATTTCCACTATGAAAAAAAAGAGGTTTTTTCTAAAAATAATTACTGGTTTGAAAGAATTCACCCTGAAGATCGAGATGAGGTATGGACAACTTTAAACAACACTTTAAACAATAAGGAGGAAACTTTCTGGAGAAGTGAGTACAGAATCCAATCTAAAGATGGGTTTATCAGCTATTTTATTGACCGGTGCCATATTCTTAGAGATGTAAAGGGAAATCCTCTTCGTTCAGTAGGATCTGCTCTAGATGTAACAACTTCCCGGCAGCATTTGGAACGCATCAAAAAGCAAAATGAAAAACTTCGGGATATTGCCTGGCTTCAATCCCATGTGGTACGCGAACCATTAACAAGAATTATGGGATTGGTATATTTGGCCAATGAAATTAATAGAGAGGGCGAACCTACGAAAGAAATTATGGAAATGATAACTGAGTCGGCTAATGAATTGGATGATGTAATTCGTGAAATTAATGACAGCACTAAAATGATTAAAAATCAAGAATAGCGAGATTTTATTGATGGATGATGATAACTTCAGTTTTATAAACTCAAGAAAAATGTATAGCTAATGAGAGAAAAGAAAAAAAAATTCAAATTAGTGGGATTGCAACTACAAGGTAAAACCACAAATGAACACCAACAATCTCAGAAAGATTGTGGTTACTTATGGCAGAAATTTGAGGTTCATAAAATTTTCGACCGAATTCCTGAAAAAATTTCGAATGAGATTTATGCAGTCTATTTTAACTACGAAAAAGAAAAATATTCTTTTTCTTATTTTATAGGATGCAAGGTAGATATAACCTCAAAAACACCTCAAAATCTTCAAGAGCTCATTATCCCAGAGCAGAAGTATAGTAAGTATACTGCCAAAGGTGTAATGACTGGTTGTATAACTGAAACATGGAAGGAAATATGGAATTCCGATTTGAATCGCACATATGGATTTGATTATGAGGTGTATGATGAAAGAAGTCAAGACTGGAGTGATGCTGAAGTAGATGTATATATCTCAGTTACTGATTGATTCGCTTACATTATTTTTACCCATTCTAAAACAACCTTGGGTCTTTCCTCAGGTAAATTATGAATCTCGTCATAATCTGTCAAGGTTAAGCTATATTCCACTACCTTGTTGCGGAAGGCTTAAAAAGGGTAATCGATACAAATTAATAATCCCCTATAAAAACTTTGATCTTTTATCTGCTACATTTATTACAGTTCCCAGGTCCGTTTTAGGTTGAACATAAATCCTTAATCCCGCTTCAAGCATTTTTCAAAGTTTGATAAGAGCCCTTAGCGGAAATATGTTACATTTTTATTCAAATAAACTTGGCAGCCATAGGCTGATGGCGGGGATAAAAGTGACCAGCAGCAGTACGATTGCCATGACCACGTACAGCGGCAACAGGGGTTTCATCACCTTTTGTATGGTAGTTTTGGCTACCCCCACACCAATAAAGAGCACCGCGCCCACAGGCGGGGTACATAATCCCACACATAAATTCATTACCATGATAATCCCAAAGTGCACAGGGTCTACCCCCAGATTTACCATTACCGGTAAGAAAATCGGGGTGAAGATGAGTACCGCGGGCGTCATATCCATAAAGGTCCCTACAAACAGCAACAGCAGGTTGATAATGAGCAAAATCACGTACTTGTTTCACTAAGGCCAAGCAGCGCCGCGCTTACCGACTCCACTTTTTGAGTAGCAAACAAAAAACCCGAAATCCCAGGATTTATGGGGTTTTTCATTTTTAAGGATATCTTTCCGGTATATTGAAATAATATATAAACAGTTTTTAATTTCAATAAGTAGAAACTCTTTCTTGATCGAAATCAAGCAAAAACATCTAATTTCTACTCAAATTTGGGTTAAATCATGAATATAATCATATCGTTATGAATTATTTAGAAAATGGAAGCCTGAACCGGAGGGAAAAAAAGAAATATATCCTGGGTTTAATCCAAGCTGAAATACAGAATTCTTTTTCCAGAATTCTTTACGGGTCAGGATTAAAAGAGAAGAAACATTTTAGAGTTCAGAATATATCAATACCAGATTCCCGAATAGTGTTTCAGGCGTTGGAAGAAGCGGAATCCAATTATTCGGAAAGACTTCTTAAACATTGCTATCGTACATTTTACTGGAGTTCCGGGCTGGGCCTTGTTGAAAATTTAAAATTCGATCCCGAGTTACTTTTTATCTCCTCCATCCTTCATGATATCGCACTTTCTGAAAACCATAATCATATATGCAGCCAAAAATGTTTTGCACTACACGGAGCAGATTATATTCACTCTTTTGCAATTAAAAATAAGCTATCAGGACAGGAAGCTGAAATACTTAAAAATGCTGTCCTCCATCATCTCAACCCTAGTGTAGATAAAGAAAAAATAGGTCCCGAAGCTTATTTGCTTGCCAAAGGGGCTGTCCTTGATGTGGCCGGACACGGCTATCATAAACTTCCACATCCTTTCATAATCGATATTCACAGAACTTATCCACGGGAGGGTTTTAAAGAAGAAATCACCCATACCATGGAACACTTCGACCATGTGGAATCATCAAGAGCTCATATCCTTTTAAAAATGGGTTTCGTAAAAAAAGCTCTTAATAATAAACTCGACCGTAAACAAATGACTCTGGAACTTTTATAAATAGATGCCATGGCCTATCAATGGATAATTTCCCCAAATATTCCATATGGCCCTGGTATCATAAATCATTATATATGAACAAGGATTTCTTTGAACAAAATTATAAAGCCAACGAGATTTATATTTCTACCCTATCCCGCCTGAATAGTAGTAAGACTAATTCTATTTTTGGTCATGTATTACAGGCCCACCAGATATGGAATGAAAGGATCAACGGTATTTTTCCAAAAAAAATAGATCCCTGGAAAAATATTGAACCGGGAGACTGGGAAGTAATCAACGAAAAAAATTTCCAGATATCCCTCGAAATAATCAACGGTAAGGATATGCAGACCAGGATAAACTATTCGAATTCAAAAGGTGAAATGTTTGAAAACACCGTGGAGGAAATCCTGTTCCATATTTTGAATCATTCCGCTTATCATCGCGGTCAACTGGCTCTCCTTATTAGAGCTTTGGAAAAGGAACCGCCATATACTGACTACATAGGTTTTAAAAGAACACCAAAATAAACTATCATGAAAGATCATTTTAAAAAAAGAAATGTCGGAATTTTTATTTTCAACCAGGTCGAGGTACTCGACTTTGCCGGACCTTTTGAAGTATTCTCTGTGTGTTCGGAACTACATAATGAAGAATTTTTTAATGTGTTTACGCTTGCCAGAGATCTTCAACCCGTTGATACCGTTAACGGTCTTTCCGTAAATCCAAAATATTCATTAGATAGTGGCCCCAAAATAGATATTTTAATTATTGCCGGAGGAGCAGGAACCAGAACACTGATCGAAGATACAGAAGTAATGACAAAATTGAACGAATTAATCCAGAAATCAGAATTTGCCCTGAGTATATGTTCAGGAGCAAGAATATTGGGAAAACTCGGGTACCTGGATAACCAGGAATTCACCACCCATCACGGCGTATACGATCATATGAAAGAAGTAGCACCACTTGCAAGGCCAAGACCGGACAAAAGATATCTGGACAATGGGAAAATTTTAACTTCAGGAGGAATCTCCGCAGGTATCGATCTCTCGTTTTTTATAATAGAAAAATTACTCGGTAATAAGATCAAACAAACGACCGCCGATTATATGGAATATTGTCTTGAAGAAAATGTTTATTAGGAATCGTATTTGAGCATGTCAGAAATAGGATTTGTTACCTGCAAAAAATATCCGGGCCTATTCCCGGATGATATCCCGGTAGTGCGGTTTTTAGAAAATAAAGGTAATAAAGTGGAACCGGTGGTTTGGGATGATCATCTGATCAAATGGGATGATTTCAATATACTGGTCATTAGGTCCGTATGGGATTATCATTTGAATCCGGAAAGATTCATGGAATGGCTTGAAGTACTGGTGAGTAATAACATTAAAGTACTTAATCCAGTAAAAACCATGCGCGGTAACCTGCACAAGGAGTACTTACTAGACTATCAGGACATGGATCTTCCGGTCATCCCCACCAAATTAATAAGAAAAAACCAGTTCCATAATCTCAGTGGCCTCTGGTCGGGCAACAACTATCAAAGTGAAATAGTTATTAAACCGGCTATTTCACTGAACTCACATCATACCTACAAAATCAGTAGAAATGAAGCTAAAGATTTTCAGAAGACTTTTGATAATCTGGTCGCCCGGCAGGATTTGATCATCCAGCCTTTTATTAAAGAAGTAGAATCAAAAGGAGAAATATCCATGATATTTATTAATCGCCAGTTCTCACATGCCGTAGTCAAAAAACCGGCACCCGGGGACTTTAGAGTCCAGTCCGAATATGGCGGAAAAGTCCAGCCTTTCGATCCTTCAACAAGCGTTAAGCGACAGGCTGAAATTTATTTGGAAGAAGTAACCGGACCTCTTCTTTATGCACGGGTGGACGGGTTTATTGTGGAAAATACATTTGTCCTTATTGAACT
>NZ_JAVRHQ010000109.1:0-587 GCF_031846485.1 Autumnicola tepida | reverse complement strand
CCTTTCTTAATGAAAGATTTATTTGAGTATTTACAAACTTCAGAAGAAATTGAACTAGTCAAAAGCTGTGTATTTCATTATGAGATGGAATTTATTCATCCATTTTTAGATGGAAATGGGAGAATGGGCAGATTGTGGCAAACTTTAATTTTGATGCAAAAATATCCTGTATTTGAATATTTGCCATTTGAGACCTTGATCAGTAATGATCAGGAGAAGTATTATTCAGCATTATCTGATAGTGACAAAGTTGGAAAATCAACTGCATTTATAGAATATATGCTTGGAGTAATTAATAAATCCCTGGAAGAATTACTCAATTTTACAAATAGAACTCTGACTGAAAAAGATCGACTTGAATATTTCTTATCTCTTAACAAGAGAGAGTTTACGAGAAAAGATTATATGGAAGTTTTTAAAGATATTTCCGGAGCAACTGCAAGTAGAGATCTAAAAAAAGGTGTGGAACTGAATTTATTTAAAAAGATAGGAGATAAAAACAAAACTCTGTACAAGTTATAACTGGCCACAACATCGCATATTCGCAATTGCGGCCATTCAGCTAAAAGTAAGTTTATAAAAATCAG
>NZ_JAVRHQ010000108.1:0-612 GCF_031846485.1 Autumnicola tepida | reverse complement strand
GGTGACAGATGCATCATACCAGGAATTTATTCGTGATTCATTCAGCATATTGTTATACTGAGACTCGTCCAGTTGGGTTGCTCCAAAATCCCAGACATCGGCCAGGCCTTCTACATAGATCAGATCTTTAGTTATACTAATGTCAAATGCAGAAGTCTCTTCTGTTACTTCCAGGCTGGCATTACTGTCTACGGAATATCCTTCAGCTCCTTCTAAGGAAACTTCATATTGATACCCAACCGGAAGAACGATACTATACGATCCTCCATCTGCCAAAGAAAGTTCCCATGCCTTACCAAGTTCGTTTTTGAATACAATACTGTAATCTGAAGGAATACCTTCGGCTTCTGCCACATCCACGCTTCCTGTTACGGTAGTATAAGTAGCACTTTTACGTACAATCCTGAAGTAACTTGGTTTATCGGCATCATCGTAGATGCGATACGTACCTGCAGCTTTTGCCATAAAATTCACTTCTGTAAGCTCTCCCCCCACAGCAACTACATCATTTTGAAGTTCCGGATCTGCTACATATTCAAAATGAATATTACCATTACCATTTTGGGTAAGTGTCCAAAGGCTAACTTCGTCATCTTCATTTAGTTCAAGGCT
>NZ_JAVRHQ010000107.1:0-649 GCF_031846485.1 Autumnicola tepida | reverse complement strand
ACCAAAAATTGCGCCGACTGAAATAAAGATTTGAACCTGCTAAAATTGTTCATTTTCTTATTGAAATTTCTGCTCACATTTAGCGAAAAAAAAAGTAACTATAAAGTCTGCACTTAAAAAAGGTAAATTCTAAGTGATAGAAGTTTTTTAAACGGAATTTTATAAATATTCCTTTGATTTAAAAATCTAGGAAAAGAGAAGATGAATCAGATTTTCAATTAAAGAGAGTTGTTCAATTAATGAAAAAAATAAACCGATTTCCACCCTACCCTGAAACCTAAAATAAAATTAGAAGGAAAAAAATAGAGAATTTCAGGAAGCAGAAAATTTCAAAAAAAGCCTCACGCTGACACTTACTCAGCCGGAAAAACTTAAAATAAAAATTGAAGCCAAAAATTGAAAAATTCAACAAGCCGAAAAATCCTAATCATCATAGAAAATTAAAAGTTCAAAAGAAATTTCCAGACCAAAAAAAGCCGATCAGAACGGCTAATCTCTGGTTCTTACTCGGGCGGGGCGCAACTTTAGGTAACATCGGTTAACAGCAAATAACAGGTTGTATTCTAAAAATTGTTATTTTAGAGACCAATTTAAAATCGGTTAGCCGACAAGTTCGTGTCCCTACTCCAGTTACTTGCGTTAACCGTAC
>NZ_JAVRHQ010000106.1:0-664 GCF_031846485.1 Autumnicola tepida | reverse complement strand
GAAATACCTGCCGGTAGCACCCGATGAATTGATATATACTCTACCTTTAAAATCTTTATATTCATCAATATCATCATCGTAACGGGTAAGATTGGTATTTGTGGTTCGAAGGCGGTCACTTCCACCCCCGGTAAAGCTAAGATCACCAGCTGTAAAATCTGGTAAATTAATATCTGAGGTTCCCGGGGCGATAGATGCATCATACCAGGAATTGATAATATCTTCAGATAACTGATTATTGTACTCAGACTCTGCAAGCTGTGTTGCTCCAAAATCCCATACATCTGCCAATCCATTTCCTGAAGCTCCATCCTTTAGGATCAATAGATTCAGGGCAGTGTTTTCTGTGATCTCTATACTAGTACTGCCGGTGATTGAATAACCATCGGCACCTTCAAGAGAAATATCATAAGTATCACCTGCAGGCAGGGCTACCGTATAAGTACCTTCAGAAACTGAAGAACTCCAGGTATCACCGCTATCATTGGTGAACACTATACTGTAATCGCCAGGAATATCCAAGGCTGCAGTAACATCTACATTACCGCTTACGGTAGCATTGTTAGCACTTTTCCGAAGGATCCTGAAATAGCTCGGTTTCCCGGTATCATCATATATCTTATAGGTGCCGGAAGCTTCTGCCGTAAAATTTAATTCGGTAATC
>NZ_JAVRHQ010000105.1:0-664 GCF_031846485.1 Autumnicola tepida | reverse complement strand
AAAATACCTGCCGGTAGCACCCGATGAATTGATATAAACCCTTCCTTTAAAATCTTCATATTCATCAATATCATCATCATAACGGGTAAGATTGGTATTTGTGGTTCGAAGGCGGTCACTTCCACCCCCGGTAAAGCTAAGATCACCAGCTGTAAAATCCGGCAAATTAATATCTGAGGTTCCCGGGGCGATAGATGCATCATACCAGGAATTGATAATCTCTTCAGATAACTGATTATTGTACTCAGACTCCGCAAGCTGTGTTGCTCCAAAATCCCATACATCTGCCAATCCATTTCCTGAAGCTCCATCCTTTTGAATTAATAGATTCAGAGCAGTGTTTTCTGTGATCTCTATACTAGTACTGCCGGTGATTGAATAACCATCGGCACCTTCAAGAGAAATGTCATAAGTATCACCTACAGGCAGGGCTACCGTATAAGTACCTTCAGAAACTGAAGAACTCCAGGTATCGCCACTTTCATTGGTGAACACTATACTGTAATCGCCAGGAATGTCCGAAGCTGCAGTAACATCTACATTACCGCTTACGGTAGCATTGTTAGCACTTTTCCGAAGGATCCTGAAATAGCTCGGTTTCCCGGTATCATCATATATCTTATAGGTTCCGGAAGCTTCTGCCGTAAAATTTAATTCGGTAATT
>NZ_JAVRHQ010000104.1:0-671 GCF_031846485.1 Autumnicola tepida | reverse complement strand
CCGTTGCCAAAAATTGCGCGGACTGAAATAAATATTCTAACCTGCTAATATTGTTCATTTTCTTATTGAAGATCCTGCTCACAATCGAGCGAAAAAAGTGAAGATAAAGATTATCACAAAATTGTAATTCTGGTGATTGCTTTCTCGGGGAAAAATATTGTGATAAGGTTTTCGTGTTTATTTTAGAGATTCAGAAAAAATAGAAATTCCAGCGGATTAAGATTTTCTAAAAAATAAGTATTCTGCTTGATTAGAGAATTCACGGAGTTCCACTCTACCCCAAAATCTAAAATATAAATACAAGATGAAAATAGATAATTCCGGCAAATAGAAAAATTTCAAAAAATAGCAGACCGAAATTTACTGAACCGGAAAATTTCAAATAGAAATTGAACAAAAATTGGAAAATTTCAACAAGCTGAAAAATTCAAATCATTTTAGAAAAATGAGAATTTCAAATAGAAAATGTAACAGAAAGAAAGTTTCCAAAACAACAAAACTGACCAGAACGGCCAATCTTTCGTTCTTACTCATGCCGAGCGCAACTTTAGGCAACATCGGTTAACTGCAAATAACGGGTTGTATGCTGAAAATTGTTATTTTAGAGACCAATTTTAAAACAATTAGCCGACAAGTCCGTGTCCTTACTCCCGTCACTTGCGTTAACCGTA
>NZ_JAVRHQ010000103.1:0-691 GCF_031846485.1 Autumnicola tepida | reverse complement strand
GCCGTTACCAAAAATTGCGCCGACTGAAATACAAAATCTAACCTGCTAATATTGTCCATTTTTTTATTGAAAATCCTGCTCACATTGAGCGGAAAAAATTAGTAATTATAAGTCTATACATAAGAGAGAAATCCTGCTGATAGAAGGTTTTCCAACGGAATTTTATAAAAATCGTTCTTAATTTAAAATTCCTAGAAAATAGAAAATGGATGAGATTTTCAATTAAAGATGATTTATTGAAGATTAAAATATCTTCTTCAAATCATGAGGTAACACCGACTTCTACTCTGCCGCAGAATCTAAAATAAAAATCAGAAGGAAAAAATAGAAAATTTCAGTAAGCAGAAAATTTCAAAAAAAAGCCTCACGCTGACACTTACTCAGCCGGAAAAACTTAAAATAAAAATTGAAGCCAAAAATTGAAAAATTCAACAAGCCGAAAAATCCTAATCATCATAGAAAATTAAGAGTTCAAAAGAAATGATAGAACTAAAAGAAAAATTCAAAAATAAAAAAAGCCGATCAGAATGGCCAATCTTTGGTTCCTACTCGGACGGGGCGCAACTTTAGGTAACATCGCTTAACGGCAAATAACGGGTTGTATCCTGAAAATTGTTATTTTAGAGATCAATTTAAAATCAAATAGCCGACAAAGACGCGTTTCCAGTCCCGTTACTTGCGTTAAACGTAA
>NZ_JAVRHQ010000102.1:0-700 GCF_031846485.1 Autumnicola tepida | reverse complement strand
CCAAAAATTGCGCCGACTGAAATACAAATTCTAACCTGCTAATATTGTGAATTTTTTTGTTGAAAATCCTGCTCACATTGAGCGGAAAAAATTAGTGATTATAAAGTCTGTACTTAAAAGGAGAAATCCTGCTGATAGAAGTTTTTTGAACGGATTTTTATAAACATTCGTTTTTAATTTAAAAATCCAGGAAAATAGAAAATGGATTCAGATTTTCAATTATATAGAGTTATTGTAGATTAAAAATCTGCTTCGATTAAAGAGAACTACACCGACTTCCACTCTGCCGCAAAAGCTAAAATAAAAATGAGAGGGGAAAAATAGAGAATTCCAACAAGCCGAAACTCCAAAGAAAATATCACACTGACACTTATTCAGCCGGAAAAACGTAAAATAAAAATTGAACTAAAAAATTGAAAATTCAACAAGCCGAAAAATCCTTGTCATTAAGGAAAATTTATAGTCCAAAAGAAATCATAGAACTAAAAGAAAATTTCAAAAACAAAAAAAGCCGACCAGAACGGCCAATCTCTGGTTCTTACTCTGGCGGGGCGCAACTTTAGGTAACATCGCTTAACGGCAAATAACGGGCTGTATCCTGAAAATTGTTATTTTAGAGATCAATTTAAAATTAAGTAGCCGACAAAGACGCGTTTTCAGTCCCGTTACTTGCGTTAAACGTAGCCGTTGTAGCTAATGC
>NZ_JAVRHQ010000101.1:0-700 GCF_031846485.1 Autumnicola tepida | reverse complement strand
AGAACAATTTTAGCAGGTTCAAATCTTTATTTCGGTCGGCGCAATTTTTGGTAACGTGTACGGTTATCGCAAGTTGCGGGAATAGGGACGCGGACTTGTCGGATTAACCATTTTCTTTCCTGGTTTCTAAAGTTACACTATTTCTACAATACCCGTTATTTGCGATGAACCGATGTTGTGCAAAGTAATTTAAGATCAATATTATTCTGAAATTTTTAATGAAAAATACAAGAATGGTGTCAATACTGCTAAAATTAAATATGTGATTAAATTACTCAAAAAAAGATTATTATTAATCTTGAAACAAGGCTGATATTCTTGATAAATATAAAAGCAAAAAGGTATAAATATTAATAAGAACCCCAGAATGAACTTGAAATTTTGGTTGTGAATTTTTGCAGTAATTAAAATTAAATAATAGGAGATTAAAATAAAAAAGTAAAAAAATCCATAAAAATATAATTCAACGATTAATAAATCCCAACTAAATTCCCTAATACCAAAGATTCCTGGATAGTAAACGTGAATATTTAAAAGAGATAAAAAAAATTGAATTACTATTTTAAGAATTGATATTGCGACCGTTAGTAAAATTAATTTTATAAAAGTTTTCATTTAATTAAAATGGGTTTCTTATTTCCTCTTAATATTTTCAGTAGAATTTCTAACTTTTTTTAGGCATCGGATTATAAATAATTAT
>NZ_JAVRHQ010000100.1:0-709 GCF_031846485.1 Autumnicola tepida | reverse complement strand
TCATTCCACTTTTCTGCAAAATCCTCCAGGGCAGCTTCTGCGGCCTGTTTGGTCGGAGCATCATAGATGAGCTTCATATCTTTTGTAAAGGCTTTTTTGTCTTTCCAGACCACATACCTGCAGGCATTCCTGATCTGGTGAACTACACATATTTGAGTTCTGGACTGCGGGAATACGTTTCTGATGGTATCGGTAAATCCGTTTAGATTATCTGTGGCGGTGATAAGAATATCCTCCACCCCACGGGCTTTCATATCCGTGAGTACACTCATCCAGAAGGCTGCAGATTCATTCTTTCCAAGCCAGAGGCCAAGAACTTCTTTCTTACCGTCCCTCCTAAGGCCTACTGCGATATAGATCGTCTTGTTTACTACCTTGGAATTCTCCCGTACCTTAAACACGATCCCATCCATCCAGACAATAAGATAAACAGACTCTAAAGGACGATTCTGCCAGGCAACAATATCATTACTAATTCGATCAGTAATTCGGGATATGGTGGAAGTAGAAACATCAAAACCATAAACCTCAGAGATCTGTTCTTCAATATCGCTATTGCTCATTCCTTTGGCATAGAGCGATACAATAACATTCTCAATACCATCGACCATATTCTGCCGCTTGGGAACAATCATGGGATTAAAGGATCCGTCCCTGTCCCTTGGAACTTTTATAGTGTCCTGGCCAAAGGAACTGCGAACCTTCTTCC
>NZ_JAVRHQ010000010.1:0-140671 GCF_031846485.1 Autumnicola tepida | reverse complement strand
TCAGGAGTATTTCATTTTCACAACTGGAAATATCATTTTTGCCTACAGCCTACAGCCTACAGCCTACAGCCTACAGCCTACAGCCTACTGTGAAAAATCAAAAGGTCAAAAGTTAAAGAAAATTCCCATAATCTAAATTTGTCTGCTCTTTCTGTGGGAGCTGGTTCTTCCGGAATTTCTCTTATTCCAGGATATAAATAAAAAGAGCCAAAGAGGAAAAGAGCGAAAGAGTAAAATGTGAATTAATTTTTCAGAATTAATTCAGTTTCACAACTTGAAAATATCATTTTTGTCTAACTTCTAACTTCTAATACACTCCAAACCCGGTCTACAATTCACAACCGGAATCAGGAACTCCAAATTCCAATCCGAGAACCAACAACCCACAACCTCAAACTTTAAACTTTAAACTTTAAACCCCAAACTTTTATAGAACCGAAAAAAGAATTACTTTTGCAGCCTAAAAATTATCAATAATGAAATCACTTACGATCAACGGATCTAAAAGAGAAAGCGTGGGCAAAAAGTCAACTAAAGCCTTGCGTAATGCTGGACAGGTTCCTTGCGTATTGTATGGTGGAGGTCAGGAGCCTTTACACTTTGCTGCCGAGGAAATTGCATTCCAGAATTTAGTGTACACTCCAGATGTTCACACAGTGGAAATTAAACTTGAAGGAGACAAAAGCTATAATGCTGTACTTCAGGACATTCAGTTCCACCCTGTAACAGATGCTATCCTTCACATGGATTTCTATGAAATCTTTGAAGACTCTCCAATTACCATGGAAATACCAATCCATACCGAGGGTATTCCACGCGGAGTGAAAAACGGTGGGGTTCTACGTTACAACCTTCGTCGTTTGAGGGTAAAAGGACTTCCCGGAGACCTTCCTGACTATATTGTGGCAGATGTGGCAAAACTTAAAATTGGCCAGAAACTTTATGTTACCGCGGTAGAAAGCGATAAGTACAAAGTTCAGCATCCGGATAACACTGTGATCTGCCAGGTTAGAACTTCACGTAACATCGTAGCCCTTGATGAAGAGGAAGAAGATGAAGACGAAGTGGCAGCAGATGATGTGCCGGCTACTGAAGTAGACGAAGCAGAAAACAAAGAATAGGCAACTATTTTTTTAATTAATAGCAAAGCATTCCCTTTTTCGGATTACCGAGAATCGGAATGCTTTTTTAGTTAAAAAAATTAAGGTAAAGAGGGTAAAGTGAAAAGTCCATGGTGTAAAGAAAAAGTTGCCAGTTGAGTTATTGGGTCTGTACAGTTTTGAGAGCCAACTCTCAGAACAACCAGATATAGGAGGGGAGAATTTTAAGTAAAAATTGTAAGACAAGCCACAACAGACAACCCACAACGGACAACCCATAACGGAAAATTAGTGCATTCGTGGCCGAAAATAGCAGGTTAGAAGTTTTCTTGTAAAGCAACCTCAAACCCACAACCCACAACCCACAACAGACAACTGTTATTTTTTCAGAAAGGCTGAAGATTTTTTTTAATTTTATCGAAAATAAATCTTATGCTGTCTTTCTTCGGAAGAATATTAAAAAGCAAAAAGCCAAAGGAGGAAATAGACCCAATGAAGAAATTTTTAATTGCCGGCCTCGGAAATATTGGGCCAAAATATGAAAACACCAGGCATAACATAGGTTTCAAAATTCTGGACCAGCTGGCGGCACAGGAAGATATCAGCTTTGCTACAGACAGGCTGGGGGACATTGCCCAGTTTAAATTTAAAGGCCGTACCTTTATTTTGCTCAAGCCGAGCACTTATATGAACCTTAGCGGGAAAGCGGTAAATTACTGGATGGCCAAAGAGAAAATTTTGCATGAAAACCTGCTTGTGGTTACAGATGATCTTAATTTGCCTTTTGGGACCCTCAGGTTAAAAACCAAAGGCAGTGATGGCGGCCATAACGGGCTTAAGGATATTCAGAATGTGCTGAATACCAATAAATACAACCGCTTTCGTTTTGGGATTAGCGATGAGTTTTCCAAAGGTCAGCAGATAGATTATGTGCTGGGGGAATGGGCCGGGGAAGAGCAGGAAAAGCTGCCCGAACGATTGAAGAAATCGGCAGAACTCATTAAATCCTTTGGAACCGCGGGAGTTTCAAATACAATGAACAATTTTAACGGAAAATAAGGCTGACTTTGAAAGAACACCAAGGAGCGAACGCTTTTAGTAGTGAATATTCCACCGCTGTAACCATAGGGACTTTTGACGGCGTTCATGCCGGTCATCAGAAGATAATAGAAAGGTTGGTCAATTCGGCAAAAGCCGGGAACCTGGAGTCGGCTATTTTAACTTTTTTTCCCCATCCCAGGATGGTGCTGCAAAAAGAGAGCGGCCTCAGGCTCATAAATACCATTACCGAGCGGAAGCAAATCCTGGAAACCACCGGGGTAGACCATCTTATTGTGCATCCCTTCACCCACCAGTTTTCAAGGCTTTCCGCCCGCGAGTTTGTTCGGGATATCCTCGTAAACAAGCTAAAGGCGAAAAAGGTGATTATTGGCTACGACCATCGTTTTGGTAGAAACCGTACCGCCAATATCGACGATTTAAGGAAATTTGGGGAAGAGTTTGGTTTTGAAGTGGAAGAGATCAGCAAAGAAGAGGTGGAAGAAGTAGCGGTAAGCTCTACAAAAATCAGGAACGCGCTGGATGAAGGCAGGGTAGAGAAAGCCAATGCCTACCTCAGGCATCCTTTTACACTCACCGGCACGGTGGTGGAAGGCCGTGGCCTTGGCAGGGAATTCGAGTTCCCGACTGCAAACCTTCAAATTAAGGAAGATTATAAGCTTATTCCCAAAAATGGCGTATACGTGGTAAAAGCCGATATCGATGGCCAGAATTTCTTCGGAATGATGAATATTGGTACTAATCCCACCGTAGGTGGCGATGAGCAGACCATAGAAACCTACTTTTTTAATTTAGATAAGGATTTATACGGGAAACACCTTCAAATCGCTTTACTGGTGCGCATTCGGGATGAAAAGAAGTTCGAATCGGTAGAAAAGCTTAAAATTGCCATGAAGCAGGACGAAGCTTTTTCCCGGCAGTACATTCGCGATAATTATGCTGAATAGTTGGCTTTTTAAGCATATAGACAATTCGGCCCTGGTGGTTTTCAGGGTGATGTTTGGTTTTCTGATCACAGTGGAAGCCTGGGGGGCGATTTTCTCCGGCTGGGTGCAAAGAACCCTTATAGATCCCCCGGAATTTACCTTCAATTTTATAGGTTTTGATTTTCTGCAACCCCTGCCGGGCAATTTAATGCTCTGGTACTATGGCCTTATGGGCCTGTTTGGGGTTTTTGTGATGCTGGGGTTTAAGTACCGCTTCAGCATGTTTTGCTATGGTTTAATGTGGTCCTGTGTTTACCTTATGCAGAAGACCTCTTACAACAACCACTATTACCTTCTTATGCTGCTGTGCATTATCATGTTGTTTCTTCCCGCGCACCGCTGGCTTTCTATAGATGCCCGCCAAAATCCTGAAATAAGGAGCATCTCCATGCCGCGCTGGATCTGGCTGGTAATCGTGGCCCAGCTCTGGATTGTGTACACCTACGCTTCGGTAGCGAAGCTTTACCCAGACTGGCTGGATGGTACGGTGCCCGCCATTTTAATGAGGGGAAAAAGGGATTACTGGCTGGTGGGAGAATTCCTTCAGCAGCCATGGATAAGATATGCGATCACCTGGTTCGGGCTGTGTTTTGACCTGCTTATTATTCCGCTTTTGCTTTGGCGCAAAACAAGATTGTCTGCATTTATTCTGGCAATTTTCTTTCATCTTTTCAATAGTTTTGTGTTCCATATCGGGATTTTTCCCTACCTCTCGTTAGCTTTTATTATTTTCTTTTTTCCCACCCAAAAGGTCAACAAATGGTTTCTTCGGAAGAAAAAACCGCATTATGATAAAGCTGAAATCATTGTGCCCTCTTACCGCAAGCCGTTAATTGCCATTTTGGCCTGCTGGTTTATAATCCAGGTTTCACTGCCGCTAAGGCACTGGTTTTTTCCTGATGATGTACTGTGGACGGAAGAGGGCCACCGGCTAAGCTGGCGTATGATGCTGCGCTCCAAAGGCGGCAGGAGCCATTTTAAGGTGGTGGAAAAAGGCACAACAGATACTGTTTATGTACGCAAAAACAATTTCCTGAGCAGGAAACAGCAGCGTTCCATAGATACCAAACCAGACCTGCTCTGGCAGTTCGCCCAGTTTCTTGAAAAAAAGTATGCTGAAGAAGAAGGCAAACAGGTAGAGGTGTACATAGATTCCAAAGTAAGCGTAAATGGCGGTCCTTACCGGACTTTTATCGACCCAAAAGTAGATATGGCAAAAGCAGAATGGAAGCATTTAAGCCATAACGACTGGATTCTCCCTTCTCAACCTGAAGAGAAAGAATAATTAGCAATAATATTTTAGTACAAAAAAATTCTGTCATTTTTCAAGTGGAGGTGCCTAACAACCCAAGAAGCATCAATAAGAAATAAATGTTCCTCCCGTTTTTTCAACGGAGGTGCCGAAGAGCAATGGAAGCATCAATTAGGAATAAATGTTACTCCCCTTTTTTCAAGGGGAGGCCACGAAGAACTAGGCCAGGTATAGCAGTAAGTTCAACGCGAAAAAATTTTCCACTCCCTTTTTAAAAGTAGGTCTGAATAAACGCGGCAGCATCAACGGAGAGAGAATGTCCCTCGTCTTTTCTTAAGAGAAGGTGCTGAAGAACTAGGGTAAGTATAGCGGAAACTTCAATGAGGAAAAAGGTTCCACCCCTTTTTTAAAAGTAGGTCCGAAAAATCGCAGCAGCATCAACGGGGAGTAAATGTTCCTCCCCTTTTTTTCAAGGGGAGGTGCCGAAGGCGGAGGGGTCTTTCGGTATCAATTTCCATTTAAAATGATTTCAGAAATCTAATTGACTCATTCTCCTGCAATCCAAACATACTTTCCCTGCAAAATAGCTGCTCTTTTGTTACATTTGCCCTTCAAAAATAATAACCACATATTTTAAATTATTGGCCATATGTTACAAGTTAGCAACATCCGCGAGCACAAAGAAGCTTATATCCAGGCTTTAAAAAAGAGGAATTTTGAGGCGCAGGAGATTTTTGACGAAATCCTGCAGCTGGATGAGATGCGCCGGTCTACGCAGACCAAACTTGACAATACCCTGGCCGAGTCGAATAAACTTTCCAAAGAAATTGGGCAGCTGTTTAAAAACGGTGAAAAACAGAAGGCCAATCTTTTAAAGGAAAAAACAGGAAGGTTAAAGGAAAATTCTAAAAATTATTCTGAATTGCTGGCCAATACCATTGCGGAAATGGAAAAGCACCTTTACAGCATTCCTAATATCCCACATCAAGATGTTCCCGCGGGCACTTCCGAAGAAGACAATGAAGAGGTGTATAAGGAAGGGGAGGTGCCGGTTCTGGCCGAAGGTGCGCTGCCACACTGGGAGCTGGCAAAAAAGTATGATATTATAGATTTTGAGCTGGGCAATAAAATTACCGGCGCGGGATTTCCGGTTTACAAAGGAAAAGGCGCGAGATTACAACGTGCGCTAATTACCTATTTTCTTGATAAGGCTGTTGAAGCTGGTTACACCGAGTTCCAGTTGCCGCTGATGGTTAATGAAGCTTCAGGCTACGGAACAGGGCAGCTGCCCGATAAAGAAGGCCAGATGTACCATATTACGGCAGATGATTTGTACATGATCCCAACTGCAGAGGTCCCGATTACCAATATGTACCGCAATAATCTTTTGGCTGAAAAGGATTTCCCCATCACCTGTACGGGTTATACGCCGTGTTTTAGAAGGGAGGCCGGTTCTTACGGCGCTCATGTGCGCGGGTTAAACCGTCTGCACCAGTTCGATAAAGTGGAACTGGTACGTATTGAAAAACCCGAAAATTCTTATGCGGCTTTAGACGGAATGGTGGAGCATATAAAACACCTGCTGAAAGAATTAAAATTGCCCTACCGCATCCTAAGGCTTTGCGGCGGCGACCTCGGCTTTACTTCAGCCATGACCTACGATTTCGAAGTATTTTCCACTGCCCAGGACCACTGGCTTGAAATCAGTTCAGTTTCAAATTTTGAAACCTTCCAGGCTAACCGTCTTAAACTGCGCTATAAAGATGCTGAAGGAAATAAGCAGCTCGTGCATACCCTTAACGGAAGTGCGCTTGCGCTTCCAAGAGTATTGGCGGGGATCCTTGAAAATTACCAGACCCCTGAAGGAATAAAAATCCCGGAAGTGCTTGTTCCTTATATGGGATTTGAGTTTATAAATTAAGCTCTGTTTAGTAAGCTTATACTGTACTATTTATATTTTTTTCAATTAATTAAAGCTATATTTAATTTAGTGAAAAGAATATATGTAATAGCTGGGTGTAATGGCGCGGGAAAAACAACTGCTTCCTATACTATTCTGCCTGAAATATTGGGATGTGATGAATTTGTAAATGCTGATGAAATTGCACGGGGGTTATCCCCCTTTCGTCCTGAAAAAGCCGGAATACAAGCTGGAAGGCTAATGCTAGGAAGAATAAAAAAGTTAATAAAATTACAGCAGGATTTTGCCTTTGAAACTACTCTGGCAACTAAAAGTTATAGAAATATTATTCGGGATGCACAAAAAAAAGGATATACGATAACCTTGCTTTTTTTCTGGCTTAGTTCCCAAAACTTAGCTGTAAAACGTGTAGAAACGAGAGTAAAAGAAGGCGGCCATTCTATTCCTGAAGAGGTTATACGCAGACGATATGAAAATGGGCTGAATAATTTTTTTAACATCTTCAAAGATCTGGTTGATGACTGGGTTTTTATAGATAATTCGGGAGCTCCATATGAAGTGATTGCGGGAGGAGCTAAGAATGAAGTGGATGTAGGGAATGCTGAAATATGGGAGAAATTAATAGGGAAGTATAATGGATAGAAAGGAGGAAATTGTCAAAATAAGAAAAAATATTATCGAAGGGCTGGAAAAGTCTTACGAAAAATTGGTAGCATTCAAGCGCTATAAGAATAGTCCGTTAATTGTGGAAAAAGAAGAAAAAATAATAGAAGTAGCACCAGATAAGATATTACCTACCACCGAATATGTAAATAGAATTGATTCAAAGCTGAAGAAGTAATTTTTAGATTATGTTGCTTTGGGTTTTCTTAAAAGATTAGATCCCAGCCAATAATAGACAGCACAATTCCTTATATTTATACCATGCGATATGTGCTAACCATCTTTTTTTTTATAGCCGCTAATTTTTCCATGCTGGCCCAGTCGGAACAATTGGCCAGGAATTTCTTTGAGCAGGGAGAATTCGAAAAAGCGCTGAAGATTTACAAGCAGTTACTCGATAAAAATCCGTCTAATCCCGTACTTTTTGATAAAGTAGTTTCTTCCTACCAGCAACTCGAGGATTTTGAAGAAGCAGAAGCTTTACTTTACGAAAAACTGCAAAACACCGCCAATAATCCTGCGATTCTGATAGATCTTGGGCATAATTTTGAATTGAAGGGAAATCAGGAAAAATCGCAACAATTTTACCGGGAAGCTTTAGGCGTTATTGAAGCCCGGCCTAATTATGCTTATTCCATCGCACGCAGTTTCGAAAAATACAACCTGCTGGATTATGCCGCGCAGGCTTATGAAAGGTCCATGGAACTGGATCCGGAGCAGAATTATAACCTTCAGCTGGCCAGGATTTACGGAGAGCAGGGTAAAACAGAGTCAATGTTCAGTAATTACCTTGACTTAATTGAAGCCGATCCGCAGTTTTTTAGTATCGCCAGCAGGGAGTTCAGCCGGTATGTTTCCGAAGATGCCACTTCAGAGGCCAATTTGATTTTCAGAAAACTCTTATTAAAGAAGCTTCAGGAGAATCCGGGACTGCTTTATAACCAATTGCTCAGCTGGCTTTTTGTTCAGCAAAAAGAATACGGAAAGGCCTTTTCCCAGGAAAAAGCCATTTACCGGCGTGGTAATGCCGGCCTGCAGGGTATTATCAATCTTGCCATTATCGCCAGGGACAACGGTGATATTGAAACTTCTAAAGAAATTATAGCTTACGTGATTGAAGAAGCTCCTTCAGAAAACCTGGTGCTCAGGGCAAATCAGCTGCTGTTAAACCTGGAGCTGGAAACTACCTCAAAAAAGGATTATGACGAGATAGACCAGGATTTTCAGGATTTGCTCCTGCGTTTTGGGAGCGGGGTGAACACGCTTTCGCTGCAGGTGGATTATGCCAATTTTCTGGCTTTTAAACAAGGACAGAATGAAAAAGCCGTTGCTTTATTAAAGGACCTGGAGGAAAAACTTACTTCAGAATTTGATAAGGCACAGGTGAAAATGGCCCTTGCCGATATCCTGGTGATGGAAGAAAAGTTTAATGAGGCGCTTATTTATTACTCCCAAATTCAGAAGCTGGTAAAAAACGATGAATTTTCGCAAAACGCGCGCTTTAAAGTGGCCAAAACCAGCTATTATAAAGGCGATTTTGACTGGGCCAAGACGCAACTGGATGTGTTAAAATCTTCTACCTCCCAGCTTATCGCCAATGATGCCATGGAACTTAGCCTGCTTATAGCGGATAATTCAACTGAAGATTCTACCCAGGCGGCTCTAAAACAATATGCACGGGCAGATTTGCTGGCTTTTCAGCAAAAGGATTCCGAAGCTATTAAGGTGTTGCAAGAGATTTTAATTGCCCATAAAGGGGAAAAAATTGAAGACGAAGTTTTGCTGAAACTTGCGAAATTACACGAAAAACAGCAGGATTATCGGGAAGCGGAATCTAACTACCTGCAGATTATCAATGAATATAATGATGATATTTTGGCCGATAATGCCAATTTCTTCCTGGCAGAATTGTACGCCAATTATTTAGGAGAACCTGAAAAAGCAAAAAATTACTACGAGCAGATCATTTTTAATTTTGCCGACAGTATCTATTTTGTAGACGCACGTAAAAACTTCAGGAGCCTGCGGGGGGATAATATCGAATAATGCGCCCGAATTCCGTTTGTGTGCCTGAAAGAAATCTTCTGCTTAACTTTGCCGCAGCAAAACAAGAAACCATGTATATATACAATGTTACCGCCAATGTTCAGGAAGAAATTCACGAGGAGTGGCTGGAATGGATGAAAAATGAACATATTCCCGGGATGCTTGCCACTAAAAAATTCAGCAAAGCATTAATGACGCGGGTGATGGTGCAGGAACCAATGGGCGGCATTACCTATTCGGTACAGTACACGGCAGAAAGTAAGGAAATGCTGCAGAAATATTACCGGGAAGACGCAGAGGCACTTCGGAAAAAAGCCGCGGTTTTTGGAGAAAAGGTGGTAAGCTTCAGGACAGAGCTGGAAGTGGTAAGCGAGCAGTAATTCTTAATCCCTTCGGAAGGAAAAAGGGAAAATCAGTTTAAATGAAGAAAAGAAAAAAGAATTTTTCCGGAAAAGGGAAGTGGGACAAAACACCCCGGCCTGAAGAAGGAGCGGTAAAGGCAAAGAAGCATCTTGGCCAGCATTTTCTTACCGACGAGAGCATAGCCGAAAGAATTGCCGGTACACTTGGTTTTTCAGGATATTCGAAGGTGCTGGAAATAGGCCCGGGTATGGGCGTACTCACAAAATATCTCCTGCAGAAGGAAGCCGAGGTTCATGTAGTGGAAATCGATACCGAAAGCGTTATGTATTTAACTGAAAATTTTCCGAATCTTCATGGCCGCATCCATGAGCAGGATTTTCTGAAATACGATTTTTCAGGCGTTTTTGGAAAGGAACAATATGCCGTAATTGGCAATTTTCCCTACAACATTTCTTCGCAGATCGTTTTTAAGGTGCTGGAGAACCGCCAACTCGTGCCGGAATTTTCAGGAATGTTCCAGAAGGAAGTCGCCCTGCGCATTTGTGAAACGCATGGGAGCAAAACATACGGGATCCTTTCGGTCCTGGTCCAGGCTTTTTATGAAGCCGAATATCTTTTTACCGTGCCGCCTTCGGTATTTAATCCGCCCCCAAAAGTAGACAGCGGGGTGTTGCGGTTAAGGCGTAAGGATAATATCGAATTGCCCTGCGATGAACGCCTTTTTTTCAGGGTGGTGAAAATGGCTTTCGGGCAACGTCGTAAAACGTTAAGGAATAGTTTAAAAAGCTTCAATTTACCTGATAATGTGAGGGAAGATACTATCTTTGGGCAAAGGCCGGAGCAGTTGAGTACAGAGGCTTTTATCGATTTGACCTTAAAAATTCAGCCGTATGCAATTTCAGATCAGCGATGAATTAATTGAAAAAATAAAGTACCTCATCGAAAATAAAAATGATGAGGAATTGCTGTTGCACCTGGAAGATGTGCACCATGCTGATATTGCTGAAATTCTTACTGAACTGGACCTGGAAGAGGCCACCTACCTTGTAAAGGTCCTGGACAGCCAGAAAACCGCTGAAGCTTTAATGGAGCTCGACACCGGTGTGCGGGAACGCATCCTGGAAACTCTGTCTTCCCGTGAAATTGCCGATGAGCTCCAGGAAATGGATACCGATGATGCGGCCGATATTATTTCGGAACTTCCCCTGGAACGCCAGCAGAACGTAATTGCCGAAATTGATGACGAGGAACATGCCGATCATATTGTGGAATTGCTGCGATATGACGAAGATTCCGCAGGCGGGTTGATGGCAAAGGAGCTGGTAAAGGTAAATGAAAACTGGAGCGTTACGGGTTGTATGACCGAGATGCGCAAGCAGGCTGAAAATGTGACCCGCGTCCATTCCATTTATGTGGTAGATAATAAAGATAAACTAAAGGGCAGGCTCTCTTTAAAAGACCTGCTTACTGCGCCCAGCAATGCCAACATCAGCGATGTGTATATTCCGCAGGTAGATTATGTGAGCGTGCATACCGACGGGGAAGAAGTGGCCAGGGTAATGCAAAAATATGACCTGGAAGCCATTCCCGTGGTAGATGAAATGGGACGCCTGGTAGGGAGGGTAACCATTGATGATATTGTGGATTTTATAAGGGAGGAAGCCGAAAGGGATTACCAGATGGCCGCAGGGATCTCCGAAGATGTGGAAGCCGATTCTAATATTTTCAAACAAACCCGGGCCCGGCTGCCCTGGCTGCTTATTGGCATGTTTGGCGGGCTGGGCGCCGCAAGTATAATTTCGGGATTTTCCACCATAATGCAACTGTTCCCAAAATTGCTCATTTTCGTGCCGCTTATCCAGGCCACGGCCGGTAATGTTGGGGTGCAGTCCAGTGCAATTGTGGTGCAGGGGCTTGCCAACGGCAGCCTTAAAGGCCATATTTGGGGCAGGCTGGCAAAAGAAGCTTCCCTGGCGCTGGTAAACGGACTTTCCATTGCGCTTATCGTTTTTGCGATTAGCACTTATTTCTTTGACACCTCTTATACCGAATCTGTGAGTATTGGGATCGCGCTTATATCGGTAATCCTGCTGGCAGCGCTAATCGGGACATTTATTCCTATTATTCTGGATAAGAACAATATAGATCCTGCCGTGGCAACAGGGCCTTTTATAACTACCAGCAATGATGTTTTTGGGATATTAACTTATTTCCTGATCGCAAAGGCCATCCTGGGATTTTAGTTCCCTTGCTTTCAGCTTCAGTTTTTTGCTTTCATTTGTTAACTTTGTGGCTGTGAATGCATCCGTTGAACATGAAAACTACAGGCTTTCAGCAACAAAATTCAAGAAAAAGGCGATTTCCGCTGTTTCCCTATTTTACGTTTATTTCCGAAATTTTTCAATTTCTGAAGCCAATGGCTTTTCAGGAAGCGGGAATATGATATTTGGGATTATGGGTGCGAAGCAGTAAACCAAATCAATTTTAAAATTTAAAACCAGAAAATGATTATTTTACACGCAGATACCAATCATCCTACTTTGATAAAGCAACTTGCCGCGGCCGGGCATCATAACATAGAAGCTTATGAGCAGAGCCGGGAAGAAACCCTTCAAAATCAGCATTTGTATGATGGTATTGTGATAAGAAGCCGTTACACTATTGACAAAGAATTTATAGATGCCGCGCCAAATTTAAAATTTATCGCGCGCGTTGGGGCCGGCCTGGAAAATATTGATGTGCCTTATGCTGAAAAAAACGGGATCACGCTTTTTTCTGCTCCTGAAGGCAACCGGAACGCGGTAGGCGAACATAGCCTGGGAATGTTACTTTCCCTTTTTAATAAATTGAACAAGGCCGATAAGGAAGTGAAGGAAGGCCTATGGCACAGGGAAGAAAACCGGGGGATAGAACTAGACGGCAGGACCGTGGGAATTATCGGCTACGGGAACATGGGCAAAGCTTTCGCAAAGAAATTAAGGGGTTTTGATGCCGAAGTTTTATGTTACGATATTAAAGCTGGTGTTGGCGATGAGAATGCGAAACAGGTAAGCCTGGAGGAATTTTGCGAAAAGGTAGACGTGGTGAGCCTGCACACGCCATGGACAGAGGAGACCCACCAAATGATCAATAAAGCTTTTATCGCGAAATTTAAAAAACCCTTCTGGTTTATCAATACAGCCCGTGGTAAAAACGTGGTTACTGAAGATCTTGTTGCCGCATTAAAAGATGGCCGCATCCTAGGTGCCGGTCTTGACGTACTGGAATATGAAAAATCTTCCTTCGAAAGCCTTTTTTCAAATAAGGAAAAGGTGGCCATTAGTGCAGCCGAACCTTTGCCTGAAGCCATGAGAGAGCTCATGTTTTTGCCAAATGTAATCTTAAGTCCGCACGTGGCAGGCTGGACTGTCGAGTCTCACGAGCGGCTAGCCAGTGTGATCGCCTCCAAAATAATCGATAAATATGGCCGGGGAGAACCGGATAATAACTAACTTATCAAGGATGAAAAAAAGAGTTACGGGAATTGGCGGGATTTTCTTTAAATCTAAAGATCCTGCTGCTAGTAAAAACTGGTATTCCAGGCATTTGGGGCTAAATACAGATCAATGGGGTTCTACCTTTTGGTGGAAAGATGCTGAAGGCAAAGATTGCAGCACACAATGGAGTCCCATGAGTGAAGATACCCAGTATTATAAACCTTCAGAAAAGCAGTTTATGATTAATTACCGGGTGGAAAACTTAGAGGAATTGCTGGAAACGCTTAAAGCTGAAGGGGTAGAGGTAGTTGGGGAAATAGAATCCTACGATTATGGGAAATTTGGCTGGATTATGGATCCTGAAGGAAACAAGATTGAGCTTTGGGAGCCAAATGATAAGGCTTTTCTTGAATAGAAATAAACCTCACAGTTTTTTTAAAATCCTGTGAGGTTTTAAAAATGTTAACCTAATCTGCTCAGGCTGATAATGGCAGATTTTATGGATTCTTCCCCTTCCAGGGCTTCAAAAGACATGTTTTTAGCCAGCGGGTCGGCAAGGCACATTACAAGCAGGAATGCCACATCATCCCGGGAAATTTCCCCGCGCTCATTCAGTTTTTCAGCTATCTTTACTTTGGCCAGTCCCATATCATCAGTCAGTGCGCCCGGCTGTACAATGGTGAAGGGAATGCCGCTCTCCCTTAAATGGTCATCGGCCGCTTTTTTGGCTTTCAGGTAATGCTCCAGGTCTTTGTTTTCTCCGGGATTATCGGTTCCCATGGCACTTAGCATAATGAACTTTTTCACCTTGGCTTTTTTGGCGGCATCTATAAGTTTGATGGCGCCATCCTTATCTACCGCCGTGGTTTTATCAGGCCCGGTTTTGCTTCCGGAACCGGCGGCAAAAATCACTTTATCTATGCCCTGCATGGTATGGTCCAGCTCGCCTTCAAGATCGGCAAGGATGCTTTCCACTCCCATATCTTCAAAAATTTGCCTTTGTTCTTCTTTTCTGATTAGCGCCACCGGTGAAAAATTTTCGGTGCTGTTAAGGATTTCAATCACTCTTTTACCGGTGTGGCCGGTAGCCCCGGCTATAAGTATGTTTTCCATAAATGCTTTCATTTTGATTTTTGTAAGATAATAATGAATTGTACGCCCTTCCAAATGAAAGTACGGAATAACAAGAAATTAACAGCGGAATATCAGGTTGTAGCTGCGCTATGGTTTCCTGCTTCCAGCTCTTTCTGTAATTCTTCCAGCACCGGTTTTACGGTGCTTTCGGGAAGGTCGGCAATGCGAATGTACATGAGGCCATCTATGGCGTTGTTAAATAGCGGATCTACGTTAAAGGCCACCACTTTCGCGTTCTGTTTGATGTATTTTTTAATCAGTACGGGCAGGCGCAGGCTTTCCGGTTCAATTTCATCAATAATCTTATCAAACTTATTCAAATCTGCCTGGCTGGCGTCAAAAACAAAATCTTTGTCCCCGTCTTTCAGTTTTACCTTAAATTCTTTTTTCGGCCTAACATATTGCGCCACGTAAGGGTCGTAATAATGGGATTTCATGAATTCGATCATCAGCGATTTCGAGAAATTCGAAAATTTATTGCTGATGCTTACGCCTCCAATAAGGTAATTATGCTCCGGGAACCGCAGGGTGCAATGCACAATTCCCTTCCACAGTAAAAAGAGCGGCATTGGTTTTTGCTGGTATTCCTTAATTACGAAAGCCCGGCCCATCTCAATGGATTCGCTCATCATTTTATGCAATTCCGGCTCAAACCTAAAAAGGTCCTGCAGGTAGAAACCGGCTATGCCATATTTCTTAAAAATTTCGGCGCCCATGCCCATACGGTAGGCCCCGGCAATTTTCCTGGCTTCGTTGTCCCAAAGAAAAAGGTGGTAGTAATAATCGTCGAAGCTGTCAAGATCTGTAGGATTGTTGGTGCCTTCTCCAATGGCGCGAAAAGTTATTTCCCGCAAACGTCCAATTTCGTTCAGGATATTGGGAATAATTTCCTTTTTTGCCAGAAAAACTTCGTAGTTCTTGCTTTCCAGCAGGCGCTTATCCATTCTGCGGCAGGCTTCAACCTCGGCTTCCATCAAAGATTCATTGGTCTCTAAAGCGATCTTTTTTGGCACTTTTGGCAGCTTAAGGCTTTTCGGGATTTTTTCAAAAATGTTTTTCTTCTCAAAAACATTGGCCAGCATATAGGTTTTTCGGCGTAAAAAAGCAGTAAAAGCCTCCAGGTTCTCATGCTGTGCCTGGTCTTCTACTGAAATTGGGTTGCCAATCCTTACTTTTATCTTTCTCCTTTTCTGAGAAAGCATTTCACTGGGCAGCTTGGCCGTTCTTAAAATATCGCTCATGGAAGCCAGGCGGTAGAAAAAAGTGCTGTTTTTGGCGTGAAAATAAATAGGTATTACAGGTACCTGGGCTTTCTGGATAATCTTCATCGCCGCAGGTTCCCAGGGTTTATCAACGATCATCTTATGATCTCTATAAGTAGAAACTTCCCCTGCCGGAAAGATCCCCAGCGGATTTCCTTCCTTTAAATGGGCCAGCGCGGCCTTTATTCCGCTTACGCTAGATTTTGCCTCCTTGTGGTTCTCGAAGGGGTTTACCGGCATAATGTAAGGCCGTAGCGGGTCCAGCCTGTGCAGCAGGAAATTGGCGATAATCTTATAATCCTTACGCTGCTGGAGGAGGATTTTCATCAGGATCATGCCGTCTATTCCGCCAAGCGGATGATTGGAAATGGTGATAAACGGTCCTTTGGCGGGAATGCGCTTCAAATCCTTCTCCGGGATTTCGAAGTTAATTTCAAAACCTTTAAGGATAGAATCTATAAAATCGACGCCTTCAAGGTTTTTCCTTTTTTCGTATTCCTTGTTCAGCCGGGAAAGCTTTGTAGTTTGCAGTACTATCCAACCCATGGAGGTCCCTAAAAAACCCAGTTTTTCAAAGTTCATCACTCTGGCAACTTCTTTGGCGCTAACTATTCCCATGGTTCATGGTTTTTATACTGAACAAAGATAGTTAAAAGCGAAATTAATCACATTCCCGGGTAACCATTTGCACCGTGTTATGGGTGAGCTGTTTAAGCAGGACTTCCTTGTTTTTTTCCAGAAGTTTAATGGCGTTTTCATCAAAATGCCTGATGGTATAAAGGGAAACCCCAGGGGTAAAAGTAACCTTAAACCTTGCCTTTAAATGCTGAATAAGTTTTTCCAGATTGTTGAATTTATTGTCTACACAAACCGAAAAGCTGATTGCCGAATTCTGGATAAGGTCCACCTTCATCTGGTACAAATGAAAAAGCCTGAAAATCTCGCTGATGTTTTCTTCAACCATAAATGAAAAATCCAGGGAAGATAAGGAAATGAGTACCTGGTTTTTCTTTACAATAAAACAGGGAACCTGCGGAACCAGATGCCTGCCCTTGCTTACGGCTGTACCCTGGCTGTCGGGATTTACAAAAGATTTTACATATAGCGGGATTTCTTTTCGCTGTAAAGGCTGAAGGGTTTTGGGATGAATAACGGAAGCCCCGTAAAAGGCCAGTTCTATGGCTTCTTCATAAGAGATTTGCTCCAGCAGCTGGGTGTCTGGAAAAACCCGCGGATCGCCGTTCAGCACCCCGGGAACATCTTTCCAAATACTAACGCTTTCGGCATTAAGGCAGTAGGCGAAAATCGCCGCGGTATAATCGCTGCCTTCCCTTCCCAGGGTGGTCGTGAAGTTATTGGGATCAGATCCAATAAAGCCCTGGGTAATGTTTAAATGCTTCCGGTCGATTTTCTTCCTTATCTTTTCCTGCGTCTCTTCCCAGTTTACCTGGGCGTCGCGGTAAGTGGCATCGGTCTTTAAAAGTTCCCGAACATCAAGCCAGGTGTTTGGCAGCACATTTTTTTCTAAAAAACCGCTTACAATGGTAGTGGAAAGGAGCTCGCCGTAACTCACAATCTGGTCATAAACAAAATCATACCGGGGAGATTTATTGTGCTCCAGGAAATTATTGAGACTGCTGAAAAAAGTCTCCACTTTCTCTGAAACCGCTGCAGATTCTTCTAAAAAAAGCTCATCGATAATCTCCAGGTGAACCTTTTTAATCTGGTTAAGCTTTTCCCGGTAAGCGGCTTTCTTAAGATAAGCATCAACCACTTCTTCCAGCGCGTTGGTGGTTTTACCCATTGCCGAAACCACGATAAGCAGATTGCTTTTCCCGGTTTTGTTTAATACATGCAACAAATTTTTAACTCCTTCAGCGTTTTTTACTGAGGCTCCTCCAAATTTGAAGACTTTCATTTTTGATCTCCGATATTTTTTTTGATCCCGGTTTCGTCCATATGTACGGTGTACCAGTTTTTCTTGATGTCGGCACCGCTGTTTTCGTAGAATTCAATGGCGTTTTTATTGCCTTCAGAAACAACCCATTCTACGCGGCGTACCCCGTTCTCATGCCCGTACTGCACCACTTGTTTATACAATGCCCCGCCCAGGCCGGTACCTCGCATAGATTCTCTTACAATAAGGTCTTCCAGGTGCACGGTCCTTCCTTTCCAGGTTGAAAAACGAAAGTAAACCAGTGCCATCCCTTCTATCTTCCCTTTAACATCGGCAACAAAACATTTAAAGTTTCCTTCTTCGAACCCCTCTTTTTCAAGGTCTTCAATTTTTATTTCCACCTCGTCTGAAGCATTTTCGTATGCGGCAAGCTCTTTTATAAGTTCAAGCACTGCCGGCATGTCTTCTTTTCTGGCTTCACGTATTTGATATTCCATTTGCATAATTTTCTTGTAATTTATTCATTTTTTATTCAGGAGCGGGAGGCGCGTTCCATAAATTTCCTCATGCCTGCCTCATCCATCTGTACGGTCCACCAGTCCCTGAATACGGTGGCCCCACTGCGCTCGTAAAAATCGACCGCGTTTTTATTCCAGTCCAGTACCACCCATTCGGTTCTTTTTACTCCTTTTTCACTGGCAAACTCAATTACCTTGCTGTACAGGGCATTTCCCAGTCCTTTGCCGCGCCAGGATTCCCTTACAATAAGGTCTTCCAGGTGCACGGTTTTGCCTTTCCAGGTAGAATACCTAAAGTATATAAGCGCCATCCCCTGTATCCTGCCTTCAACTTCAGCTACAAAACAGGTGAATAAAGGATTTTCTCCAAAGCCATCCCTTTTAAGGTCTTCAGCATCAATGATAACCGCTTCGGGTTCTTTTTCAAATACCGCCAGTTCTTTAATAAGTTCCAGTACCTGCGGCATATCTTCCTGTACCGCTTTTCTTATTATATATTCCATCTTAAAATTTGTTCTTCAAATTATCCTGAATATTACTCAGGGATTAAAGATAACAAGATATTAATAGGTAAGAAGGGATTGTAATTTGGAGATTTAATTATCCTTTAAGGATGCAAACAAGGAGAGTTGCTGTTGAGGTAAGCAGTAAAAAATGTAAAAATAAATGGACCTTTGCCTGTTTAAGGCGGGTCTGAAATTGCTGCTCAAAAAAATTCCCCGACTTCAAAAGGGGATGGCCTGCGGCAAGCTAATATTGCCTCTTTAGGTCTTGATCTGAAATATAAACATCAGGATTCCGGCTCTTTCTTCTGCGGAAGCAAATAGAAAAAGTACAAAAATGCGGGATTTGCGTAAACTTTAACTGAACCTATTTATTCAGCAGGTAGCGGTAATCCTCAAAACTTAGTTGTCCGCTGAAGATTTCAACAGATCTTTTAATAATACCATCAGCAGCTTCGCCGGAGAATCCAAGTCCAATCGCATAGCGTTTGATCATTTCGGCTTCTTCATCATCCATTTCATGATCGGCATAAATAATCCTGAAAAGGTCATGCAGGCGCTCCAGCCTTTTTTCCACGCTGTGCGAGGCGGTTAAGGGAAAAGCAGTGGGGTTTTCAAGCACCCGGGCATATTCATCTTCATTTATGTCTAACTTCCGGGCAAAACGGGCGAGCATCACCTCTTCTTTTGGGTTTATTTCGCCATCCACAGCCGCAAGGTTTACAATAGCTGCAAAATGACTTAAATTACGTAAATGCTCTCCGGAGCCAAATAAATCTGAAAATGACATGTATAAATGATTTTATAGCTGCAAATATATGTAAAGGTTAAAAATGTACTCTAATTTTTCAGAAAATATGCCTTTCTAACATTAGCTAATATTTTCTTAATCCCTTTCCTGTGCTTTTGTAATTCCTTATTTTCATGGAGTTAATGAGCCAACATAAAACCCCACCTTTACTCGTTTTTAATGAAAAAGGCATCTACTGTGCCGAAGCCGACGTATATCTCGACCCCTGGAAGCCGGTGAATAAAGCAATAATTTCGCACGGCCATGCAGACCATTCCCGATGGGGCCACAAAAAATATATTACCCATCACAAGAATGTCCCCATTATAAGGCACCGCCTGGGAGATATAGAAGTTTCGGGAAAGGATTGGAATGAAACTTTCACTATTAATAATGTGAAGTTTTCTTTGCATCCTGCAGGACATATTATTGGTTCCTCACAAATTCGGGTGGAGCATAAAGGTGAGGTTTGGGTTTTTACGGGAGACTATAAAGTGGAAGATGATGGCGTGGCGACTCCTTACGAGCCGGTGAAATGCGACACTTTTATTACTGAATGCACCTTTGGCCTGCCCGCTTTTAAATGGATGCCCCAGGAAGAAGTTTTTGCTGAAATCAATAATTGGTGGAAACAAAATCAGAGAGATGGCAGGACTTCTGTTTTGTTTGGATATTCCCTGGGAAAAGCACAACGCCTGCTGAAGCATTTAAATCCTGAAATTGGAAAGATTTTCACCCACGGTGCGGTAGAGAATATGACGGAGGTAATTCGCCCTTATTGCGATTTGCCCGAAACTACAAAGATTACCAGGGAAACGAAAAAAGAAGAGATAAAAGGGAATATGGTAATTGCCCCGCCCAGCGCGCACGGTTCCCCCTGGATAAAGAAAATGGTGCCTTATGTTACGGCTTCGGCCAGCGGGTGGATGACGTTTAGGGGCGCCAGGAGGAGAAGAGCCATAGATAAAGGTTTTGTACTATCTGACCATTGCGACTGGCAGGGGCTCCTCGCTTCCATCGAGGCCACGGGTTGTGAAAAAGTAATCTGTACCCATGGCTATACAGATATATTTTCCAGGTATTTGATAGAAAAGGGTTATGATGCCCGGACTGAAGAAACACAATATGAAGGAGAAACGGGAGAGCAGGAGACAAAAAGTGAACAGGAAGAAAAAGAGAATTAAAGCCTTTGAACAATTTAGATAACAATAATGAAAAATTAAATGCTGCTATAGGCGGGATGGCTCACTTTGCCAATCTTATCAGGCAGCTGGACAGCACCAATAAAACTTCCCTTAAAGTTGAGGCTTTGACAGATTATTTCCATTCGGCAGCCAATAAAGATAAAGTCTGGGCAATAGCCATTCTTTCTCACCGCCGTCCGCCACGACCAGTGAATACTACGTTAATGCGTTACTGGGCTTCAGAACTGGCAAATATCCCGCTTTGGCTTTTTGAAGAATCCTATCATATTGTGGGCGATTTAGCTGAAACCATAGCGTTGGTGATTCCTCCGGCAGAAAAATCTTCAGAAAAAAGCTTAAATCAATATTTACAGGAGATAATAGAATTAAAAGCAAAATCTGAAGCTGAAAAGAAAAATTATCTGCTGGAAAACTGGCTGGCTCTTAATTATTATGAGCGGTTTGTTTTTACAAAACTTATCACTGGCAGTTTTCGCATTGGCGTTAGTCAGAAGCTGATGACCCGCGCCCTTTCCAAAGCTACCGAAATTGATGAGGATATCCTGGCTTATAAACTTATGGGTAATTGGGAGCCATCAAAAATTTCCTTTAAAACACTAATCCTGGAAGAAAATGAGGAGGATTATATCTCAAAACCTTACCCGTTTTACCTGGCTTACGCCATAGAAGGCGAAGCGGGAGATTTGGGCAAAGCTTCAGAATGGAGTGCCGAGCATAAGTGGGATGGCATCAGGGCACAGGTAATTGTGAGAAATGGCGAATTGTTCGTTTGGAGCAGGGGGGAAGAACTGGTAACCGATAAATATCCCGAATTTCAGGATTTTGTGGGGGTAATTCCCAACGGGACGGTAATAGACGGGGAAATTTTACCTTTTCCTGAAGGGGAAATTGGCACTTTTAATGACCTGCAAACAAGGATTGGAAGAAAGAATATTTCTAAAAATCTGCTGAAGAAAACGCCTGTTATTCTTAAAGCGTACGATGTGCTGGAATGGGCTGGGCAGGATATTCGCAGCACGGCTTTTGTTGAAAGACGAAAAATCCTGGAAAAGCTTTATGCCGAAGTGGCTGCGGAAGGTTTTCCCCTTCACCTTTCCAGGGCCATAACTTTTAATACCTGGGAAGAAGCGGCTGCCGAGCGTGAGCGGGCGAGGGAAGAAAAATCTGAAGGTTTAATGCTGAAGCGGCTGGATTCGCCTTACCTGGTGGGTAGGAAAAAAGGCGACTGGTGGAAATGGAAGGTAGATCCGCTTACCATAGACGCCGTCCTTACCTATGCCATGCGGGGCCATGGCCGCCGGAGCAACCTTTTTACCGATTATACCTTTGGGCTGTGGGATGAAAATAAAGAAGAACTGGTAACCTTTGCCAAAGCCTATTCCGGGCTTACTGATGCCGAATTCAGAAAACTGGATGCCTGGATTAAACGAAATACCCTCGAAAGGTTCGGGCCGGTGCGCAGTGTGGTGCCGCATCATGTTTTTGAAGTGGCCTTTGAAGGAATAGCGGAATCTAAAAGGCATAAAAGCGGAGTGGCCACGAGATTCCCTAGAATCCTGCGCTGGCGTACCGACAAGAAAATTGAAGAGGCCAATACACTGGAAGATTTAAAAGCACTTATTCCCTAGGATTTATGACTAATTTTAAAATTTTTTTAAGCCTAATCTGTGTATTTTGGTATTTATGTTGCTGAAGAATCAAGTTGATTTTTAACTATTTCGTTTAACTTAATTCAGTAGTAAAATGAAAGCAAAAATTCTTTTGTTATCGCTGTTTGTCTTAAGTTTCAGCAGTTGTAACGCACAGGAAAATAAGGAAAAAGAAAGTGATTTGCTATCGCAAAATGAGGAACAGGAGCTTGAGCCGAAGGGAAACTGGAAGGTCAATAAGCAGTTTGACGAAAATGGAAATCTTATCAGTTACGATTCCACTTATGTGTATTCTTACAGTACAATGACCGGGGATACTATCCAGAATGCGGGGATGGAGGAGATGCTACAGCAATTCCGGCAGGTATTTGGCAGGAGGGGAATGAATGTGCCTTCAGATATGTTTGGGTCTTTTTTTAGTGATACTTTAAAAGGGGAAGATGATATTCTTAAGGACGATTTTTTCAGCAGGCAAATGTCGCGCGGTTTTCAGGAGCAGGTAAAACAAATAGATTCCCTGCACCGCCAGCTTTTGAAAGAGCATTACCCGCAGTTGTTTTATGACAACCGGGAAAAGATGGTTCCCAAAGCATCAGGTACGGGAACAATTTGAAGATGAATGATAACATCTCTGGTTGAAAGTTATAATGGAAAGGGGCTGCAGGCCTCTTTTCTTGTACGTGTGGAGAAACCACCCCGGCCTTCGGCCACCCCTCCTTGAAAAAAAAGGAGGGGAGCAGATTTTACAAAATGAAGATCATTTTAAAAATGAAGAAAATTTAGAATTGACAAAACAATCTTATTTTTCACCAGTAAGGTTAAAAAAAAAACAAAAAGCTCCTTCCCTTTTTTCAGGGGAAGGTGGCTCAATCAGCGGCAGCTGATAAGACGGAAGGGTAAAACCAGTTTCAGAAGAAATGCAGAAAAGGCAATCACCCCAGCTTCGACCATCCCTCCTTGAAAAAAAAAGGAGGGGAGCAGATTTTACAAAATGAAGATCATTTTACAAATGAAGAAAATTTAGAATTGACAAAACAATCTTCTTTTTTAGAAGTAAGGTTGAAAAGAAGAAAACAAAAAGCTCCTTCCCTTATTTTCAAGGGAAGGTGGCATTCCGTAGGAATGACGGAAGGGTAAAACCGCAATTAATGAAGAAACCTGTCCACAATAAAAAGAACCTGAAACCTTTCAGAAAGAAGTTGCGAAAAAACCTCACACCTGCGGAAGCTTTTTTATGGAAGCAGTTACAGGATAGAAAACTGGAAGGCAGGAAATTCAGGAGGCAGCATAGTATAGAAAATTTTATTGCCGATTTTTATTGTGCTGAAGAAAAATTGATCATTGAGTTAGATGGACAAGTTCATATGAATGCTGCAGCGGAAGAAAAAGATTTAAAGAGAACGGCAATTTTAAATGGCTTGGGATATAAAGTCATCCGCTTTGAAAATAAGATGGTTTTTGATTCCTTGTCTTCAGTTTTGCAGGAAATAAAAGATAATTTTAGAAATAAATAGAACCACCCGGCCTTTGGCCACCCCTCCTTGAAAAAAGGAGGGGAGCTTAAAGTGGTAATAAAAAAACAAAAAGCTCCTTTCCTTTTTTAAGGGAAGGTGGCTTAATCAGCGGCAGCTGAACAAGACGGAAGGGTAAAACTAGTTTCAGAAGAAAGGCAGAAATGGCAACCACTCCGGCCTTCGGCCACCCCTCCTTGAAAAAAGGAGGGGAGCTTAAAGTGGTAATAAAAAAACAAAAAGGTCCTTCCCTTTTTTAAGGGAAGGTGGCATTCCGTAGGAATGACTGAAGGGTAAACATGAATAAAAAGGAACTTTTAAAAATAGCTGAAGACTGGTTTGGAACCCAGCAGTGGAAACCTTTTGCTTTCCAAAAACAAACCTGGCAGGCATATTTAAAAGGCCAAAACGGACTTTTAAACGCGCCCACCGGCAGCGGAAAGACCTACGCGCTCTGGATTCCCATTGTGCTGGAATACATCAGGAAAAATCCCGATTATCGCGAAAAACACAAAAAGGGCTTAAAAGCAATCTGGATTACTCCCCTAAGAGCACTTTCCGTAGAAATTGAGCAGGCGGCACAACGCTTTGCAGAAGAAACAGGAACGGCATTTACTGTGGGAATTCGCACCGGTGATACTCCGCAGAAGGTACGTGCCGCGCAGAAAAAATCCATGCCCGACCTTCTTATCACCACTCCCGAGAGCCTTCAGTTATTGCTTTCTTCTAAAAATTACGCGAAAACTTTTAAAAATTTAAATGCCATTGTTATAGACGAGTGGCACGAGCTGTTGGGCACAAAACGTGGGGTGCAGGTAGAACTGGCGCTTTCCCGCCTTAAAACGGTTTCTGCAAAACTTAAAATCTGGGGAATTTCAGCTACCATCGGGAACCTTCAGCAGGCCCGGGAGGTTTTGCTTGGGCCAGATTCCGAGGCATTTAAAAATTCGGTGCTCATAAAGGCAAATCTGAATAAAAAGATTTCAGTGAAGTCCATTATTCCGGAGAAAATGGAAAAATTCCCCTGGCGCGGCCACCTGGGTTTACACCTTATAGATGAGGTGGTGCCGATAATTAAGAATTCCCGCACTACCTTGCTGTTTACAAACACCCGCTCCCAATGTGAAATCTGGTTTCAAAAGCTTATCCATAAATATCCGGAGTTTGCGGGGGAGGTGGCCATGCACCATGGTAGTATTAACAAAGAAACCCGATTGTGGGTGGAGCAGGCCATAAGAAATGAAACTTTAAAAGCTGTGGTTTGCACATCCAGCCTGGACCTTGGGGTCGATTTTGCCCCTGTGGAAACCATCATCCAGGTTGGCGGCCCAAAGGGAGTGGCCCGATTCCTGCAAAGAGCGGGGCGCAGTGGCCATCAGCCGGGGAAAGAAAGCGTGATTTATTTTTTGCCAACGCACGCTATTGAACTTATAGAAGCTTCGGCTTTGCAAAAAGCGGCCAGTAAAACCGCCGTGGAAGACCGGGTTCCCTACTTGCTGAGTTTTGATGTTTTGGTGCAGTATCTTACCACCCTGGCGGTATCTGATGGGTTTTTTCCGAAGGAAATATTCCCGGAAATAAAATCCACTTTCTGTTTCCAGGCCATTACCGAAGACGAATGGCGATGGGTGCTTAATTTTATCACCAAAGGCAGCCAGAGCCTGCAGGCGTACGACGAGTATAAAAAAGTTGAAATTGAAGAAGACGGCCGCTTTAAAGTGAACAACCGCGGTATAGCCATGCGGCACCGGCTGCAGATTGGGACAATCGTGAGCGATGCCATGCTGAGCGTGAAGTATATGAAAGGCGGCTACATTGGCACAATTGAAGAATTTTTTATATCGAAACTCAATCCCGGCGATGTTTTTACTTTCGCGGGCCGGGTTTTAGAACTGGTTCGTATAAAAAGTATGCAGGTGCTGGTAAAGCGCTCTAATAAAAAAAACGCCAAGGTGCCCAGCTGGATGGGTGGGCGTATGACTTTTTCAGCGCAAATGAGCGAGCTGCTAAGGCAGGAAATGTATGCGGCGGCTGCTTCGGTTTCCGGAGGCACAAATTCGGCTGAACTTACTGCGCTAAGGCCTATTTTGGAAAGGCAGCAAAAAGAATCGATAATTCCCGATAACCAACAGTTTTTGATCGAGACTTTTGAAACCCGCGAAGGGCATCACGCGATATTTTATCCTTTTGAAGGCAGGTTTGTACACGAAGCTTTGGGAAGCCTGCTGGCTTACAGGATAAGTTTGTTGTCGCCCATCAGTTTTTCACTCGCTTTTAACGATTATGGTTTTGAGCTGCTATCTGACCAGGAAATCGATATGCAGCAGGTGCTGGACAATGATCTTTTTTCTTCGGAATTTCTAATGGACGACCTTTATAAAAGTTTGAATGCTACTGAAATGGCCCGGCGCAAATTCAGAGATATTGCGGTTATTGCGGGGCTCGTTTTTACCGGTTATCCCAATAAAATGATAAAAAGCAAACACCTGCAGTCCAGCTCGCAGTTGCTTTTTAGTGTGTTTCGCGATTATGAAGAAGATAATTTGCTTTACCAGCAGGCTTTCAGGGAAACTTTTGAACACCAGTTGGAAGAAGGGAGGCTGCGCCTGGCCCTGGAACGAATCGCCGGCCAAAAAATCGTTTGGAAAAACTGTGAAAAACCCACCCCTTTCTCTTTTCCTATAATTACCGACAGGCTGCGGGAAAAGCTGTCTTCAGAAAAAGTGGAAGACCGCATCAGGAAAATGCTGAAACAGCTGGAGAAATAACTATTCCTTCAGCTTCTTATTCACGTAATTACGAACCAACTCTGTGGTTACCCCAAATAAGACATGGGCAAAAAGCTCATTTGCCTGCATCTTTAAAGGCACATCCACAGGTTTTGCCTCCAGACCCAGGATGGGAAGGGAAGTGGGATGGGTGGAGATCCAGGTAGAACTGCCCAGGATAATTCCGTTTTTGATATTGAATTCGTTCTTTTCCCGATGCTTATAACCATAGGCGGCGCCTAAACTCGCACCAACCGGCAGGTTCAAAAGTTGTTCCGCTAAAGCTTCGTTCTGTACGCTAATGGGGCTCCCGGTGATTTTTGTGGAAAGATCATCTATAATTTTAATCTGGGCAGAGCGGTGTTCTATTTTTCGTACCTCGATAAATTTCTCAACCAGGCTTTTTACCGCGGTCCCTGCAAGGCCGCCTATCACTCCCGAAATTATGCCGCGGCCGGTTTTTGAAAGCGAAGTGTTTCCCTTAAAAAAAGTAGCTATACTCATTTTTGATGGTTTTAAAAATAAAGCTATTTATTTGACTGTTGATCTACAATCATTTAACAATGATTTGGCAGCACAATCTTAAAATTTGATAACTTTACGTATGGCCAAAAATCTAAACATAGCGATGCTTCAGGTGAATCTTAACTGGGAGCATCCGGAAAATAACAGGGGTTTATTCAGCAAAGAAATCAATGCGCTTTCAGAAGATGTAGACCTGGTAATCCTGCCCGAAATGTTTACTACAGGTTTTAGTATGAATGCCAAAAAACTGGCTGAGGAGACTCATGGGGCTACTCTGCTTTGGATGCAGGAACTGGCAGAAAGAAGGAATTTTGCCATTACGGGAAGTGTGATCATTACTGAAAATGGCAATTATTACAACCGGCTTTTTTTTGTATACCCAGACGGTTCTTTTAAAACCTACGATAAGCGCCATACCTTTACCCTTGCGAAAGAAGACCAGACATATACGGCCGGAAAAGAGCGTTTAATTGTGGAGTACAAAGGCTGGAAAATTTGTCCGCTGGTATGTTACGATCTTCGTTTCCCTGTTTTTTCACGGAATACGGTAGATTACGATTTGCTGATTTATGTTGCCAACTGGCCCGAAAAAAGGGTGGCTGCCTGGGATGCTTTGTTAAAGGCCCGTGCCATCGAAAATATGAGTTTTTGCATTGGCGTTAACCGCACGGGAATAGACGGGGACGGGTATAAATATAACGGCCATAGCGCCGCATACAACTGCCTTGGAGAACTGCTGACCGAAGTAGATGTGGAGGAATCTTTCTCCAAAGAGATAAGTTTGGATTCCTCCCACTTGCAGGAAACCCGGGACCAGTTTAAATTTTTGCTGGACAGGGACGAGTTTAGTTTAAAATAAATTGTTCGTTCTGGTCCCAGTTGGCACGGACTTCAAGTGTATCGGGAAAATATTCGATGCGCTCGGGTTGTCTTTTTTCAAGATAATTTCCCGTGTCCCATTTTCGATTCTGGTTGCGGTCAAAAACCAGGCGCATAAAAAATTCTCCCGGGTTTAAGTTTTCAAAATCAATCACGCTTTTTTCTTCGGAATATTGCTCCCTCTGGACCTCCCCTTTTAAATTAGTAAGCTGCACAATAATGGGAAACTCCCGTAAGTTCTGAAGCGTGAAAGTTAAAGTTCCAAATTCTGAAAGTGCTTTGGTAGTTACCTGTTGGATAATCGTATCATTAGTGGCTTCAAATAAATCGGTTACTGTTCCCGGTAAAGCCTGTACGATATACTTATTGCTTTCAGTTTTATTAAAAGAAATATGCAGCTCATTTTCGAGCAGCCTTAATTCCGTAGAAAACGGAACAGCGGCAGAATCTTTGTCCAGAACGGTTATTTTGCTTTCGTCACTTGCCACCAGAGGGGTGTTTGCTTTAAAAATAAAATCCTGCTCAAAAGCAATACTTCCGGAAGGTTCTGTTGTAACATTTAAAGAATCCTTGGGCTTATCTGCGATTTTTGTAAAAAGGGTATCGCGGCTGGCAGGACTAATAATTTCAAAGGCGAGGCTATCGGTTTCAATTTTGGGCTCGTACCAGTAATAAAGCGAATCCGTTTTAGGATCTTTTATAATGCGGGATTGGAAGCCAAATGGTTTTTGGGTAAGAAGTTCAATTTGAACACTGTCCAGATCGGTCACTCCTTCATAGCCAAAAAGAATTTGCTGGCCATTGAGTTGTTTTGGCCGCTGAATTTCGAACGGCAGGTTTTCCTCAAAAATGGTAATCTCGTAAGTAGAATCTGTGGGAATGGTGATATGGTGTCCTATAAATCCTATTTTTTCATTCTTTGGATTAAACAGGTAGTTGTCGTTCTTATCCAGCACAGCCAGCATCTGATATGTTCCGGCCTTAAGGTTTTCCAGGTTAAAAATGTTGGTACTGTCAAGAGTGTAAGTAACATATCGCGGCGTTTTCTTATACACTGCGGAATCTGAAAAAGTAGAATCAACTTCATAAAGAAAAATGGAGATAAAATCTGCCGGTTTTTTTAGATAGGCATCTTCCACGGTGCCGCCAACTTCCAGCGAGTCTATATAATCCCCGGTAGAAAAAACGTATTTAAAATAATTAAGCGGGTTCCCTTCATTATTGTCGGTAATGCTTTTTCCGAAGTTAACGGTATAGGTGGTATTTTCTTCCAGCGTATCAGAAATTTGAATCCTTACATCCCTTCTGGCCGCCCCCAAAGGTAGAATGGAAGGTCTGGGATCCATTGGTGGCGAGATAATAATCTGCTGTTGCGGGTTTTTTAGCTTTACGTATTCATTAAAAAAAATACGGATTTCCTCTGCATCAAAATTGGTGGTGTAATTTTCAGGATTTGCCCTTATAAATCTTGGCGGCTCCTCGTCTTCAGGACCTCCTTCGGGCATTCCTTTTTTCGCACATTGGATAAGCGTAAAAAGCAGAAGAATAACAATGATGAAGCCGGGAATCCTGTATTTCATTTGGAAAAAATATTTTTAGCAAAGAAACGATTATTTTAAAATTTATTGCGCCGATTAATTTGTAAAAGCCATAGTGGCAAGGCTCACTTTCACGCCGTTTATTGTATGCAGTTTATTGATGCAGGCCTCCAGTGTAGCGCCGGTGGTTATAATATCATCAACCAGCAGGATGTGTTTGTTTTCCATCCCCGCCGGGTTTTCCAGGACAAATATTTCTTCCATGTTGCCCCAGCGGGAAAGGCGGCTTTTAAGAGTTTGCGTTTCGGTGGCAGATTTCTTTACCAGCACATCACTTCTGAATTCTGCATTTAAGATGCTTGCAATTTTCTCGCCAAAGAGGGTTACCTGGTTGTATCCGCGCAATTTGAGCTTTCTTCTATGCACGGGAACGGGAATGACGGAATTTATGTTGTTGTAATTGCCGCTTTCCAGCAGCAGGTTGCCCATCCACTCCCCCAAAAATCCACCAATCTCTTCATGCCCGCGATATTTTAGGTTATGGATAAGCTCCTGCACTTTCCCTTTTTTTCTGAAGAACAGCAGCGATGTGGCCTGTGCTACGGGGGCCCGGCCGTAAAAGGTTTTTTTTACAGGGTTGTCCTGTTGCAGGTGGAAATTGGTGAGCGGCAGGTCATAAAGGCAGGAAGTGCAAACAATATTTTCGTTTCTGGCAAGTTCTGCATTACAACAGCTGCAGATCTTAGGATAAAATAAATTCGCCAAATCGTCAAACATATGTTAATGCATTGTTTATTACTCTGTTAAAAGCTAAATTTACAAACTAAATTCAATTGTATGGCCACTGAAACCAAAAACAACAAAGCATTAAAAATCCTAGCCGGGGTGCTGGCAGTTGCACTTATCGCGCTGGCAATTTATACCATTTCATTTTATAATGAACAGAAGGAAAACCGGCAGATCCTTCAGACTGAAAAAACAGCCATAGAAAACGAGTTAAATGACCTTATCGTTAAATATGACGAGGCTATTGAAGAGAACGAGGTAATGGATCAGAATATGGTTGAGGCCCGGGAGCGTATTACCAGACTGCTGGATTCAGTTAAAGACAATGAGGCCAATATCGCCTTAATTGCGCGCTTTAGAAGGGAGATAGGCAATTTAAGGGCAGAAAAGGACAGGTTATTTAGAGTGGTGGATAGCCTTAGCGCTCAAAACCGGCAGCTCACCACTTCCCTGGACAGTACAAGTACTCAGCTTGAGGAGCGAACAAGGCTTTCAGATTCACTTCAAAACACCAATTTAACCCTGGCAAATAAGGTAAACCGTGCTTCAAGGCTGCAAATAACAGGCCTTAGAGGTGAAGGGGTAATTGTAAGGAATAGTGGTAAGATTGTTGAAAATGACCGTACGAGAAGGGTAGACCAGATAAGGGCCTGCTTCACAATTTCTTCTAATGATTTGGCCGAGCCGGGCGAAAAAGATCTTTATATACAGGTTTATAACCCCGAAAATGAACTGGTGGGCGACCAGATTGCCGTACAGCATGAAGGCGGGGTAATGGTCTACAGCGCTTCTTCTAAGGTTTTTTACGAAAATGAAGAGCTAGATGTTTGTATGCTCGCAAATACCGCCGAGGAAAAACTTATTGAAGGGGAATATAAGGTGTATGTATATTCCGGCCCTTACTTAATTGGGACTTCCAGCTTTAGCCTTAGATAATTTAAAATTCTAAAAATAAAGGCCGTCTTGTTAAAAATCAGGGCGGTTTTTTTATTTTTGCTCCTATGGCAAAAAACGACGATTTATTTAAAAATGTAATTTCACATGCCAAAGAGTATGGTTACATTTTTGCATCCAGCGAAATTTACGACGGGCTGAGCGCGGTTTACGACTATGGGCAAAACGGCGCGGAGCTTAAGAAGAATATCAAAGATTACTGGTGGAAGAGCATGGTGCAGATGCACCAGAATATTGTGGGTATAGATGCGGCTATTTTAATGCATCCTACTACCTGGAAAGCTTCCGGGCACGTAGATGCCTTCAACGACCCATTAATCGATAATAAAGATTCCAAAAGGCGTTACCGCGCCGATGTGTTAGTGGAAGATTATGCTGAAAAGCTGCTTCAGAAGGCACAAAAGGAAATTGATAAGGCCAGAAAACGCTTTGGGGAAGATTTTGACGAAGAGCAGTTTACTTCCACAAATCCGCGTGTGATGCGCTATTTGGGGCAGCGGAAGGAGATTTTGGAACGTCTTGGCAGGTCGCTTACCAATGAAGACCTGACTGATGTAAAAGCTTTAATTGAAGAACTTGATATCGCCGATCCCGAAACCGGTTCCAAAAACTGGACTGAAGTGCGGCAGTTTAACCTGATGTTCGGGACCAAACTGGGAGCTTCGGCCGAATCGGCCACCCAATTATACCTTCGTCCTGAAACCGCCCAGGGGATATTTGTAAACTTCCTTAATGTGCAGAAAACCGGGCGTATGAAGGTCCCGTTTGGAATTGCCCAGATAGGTAAGGCTTTCAGGAATGAAATCGTGGCCCGCCAGTTTATCTTCAGGATGCGCGAGTTTGAGCAGATGGAAATGCAGTTTTTTGTGCGCCCCGGTGAAGAGCTGAAGTGGTATGAACACTGGAAGGAAGTACGCCTTAAATGGCATTATTCCCTCGGCCTGGGTGAAGAAAACTACCGTTTTCACGATCACGATAAGCTGGCGCATTATGCCAATGCCGCGGCCGATATAGAATTCGATTTTCCATTCGGGTTTAAAGAGCTGGAAGGAATCCATTCCCGTACAGATTTCGATTTAAAAGCGCATGAAGAGCATTCGGGGAAGAAACTTCGTTTTTATGATCCTGAACTCAAAGAAAACTATGTGCCTTATGTAATAGAAACATCTATAGGTTTAGACCGTATGTTCCTGTCGGTACTTTCCGCATCTTTAAAAGAGGAAGAACTGGAAGACGGGAGCAGCAGGACGGTTCTTAAGTTGCCTGCCGTACTCGCGCCCACCAAAGCAGCAATCCTGCCATTGGTGAAAAAGGATGGGTTGCCGGAGCTGGCACAGGAAATTGTTGAAGAACTGCAGTGGGATTTTAAAGTGCAGTACGACGAAAAAGATGCTATAGGCCGAAGGTACCGCAGGCAGGATGCTGCCGGTACGCCGCTTTGTATCACCGTAGATCATGATTCTCTTGAAGACCGTACGGTAACAGTTCGTTTTAGGGATTCCATGGAGCAGAAAAGAGTGAAAATTTCAGAATTGGAGGCAATCGTAAAAGAAGAAACCGATTTTAAAAACTGGCTGAAACCTTAGGAAAGCCTGGTATTTTTTAAGAAACGTTTAGAAGAGGCAATTATTTTTAATTGCCTCTTTGGTTTAAAATAAAACAGGATTACCTACTTTTAAGGCACATTTGAAGATACTGCTATTATGATGAGAAATGTTTTTTTCCTTTTTGCGCTTTTTTGTCTTTTTCATCCTGAAGCCCGGGCACAAAAAAAAGAGATTTCAGGCCCTGTATATATAGATTCAGCCAAAGCAGTTCCATCTACACCTCTTTCCAAAGGAAAATTAGTTCCGCCTTCTTCAGAATTTAAGATCTACAATCCGCGCAACCGCGGAATAAATAAAATTGTGCCAGGCAAGGGGTTGCCAAAGGTTAAAGACCCCGCGGTACAGTCTAAAATGGGAGATATCCCTTCCAAAGAACCAATTTTATCCTACGAGGCGGTAAGTTCACGCTCTACGCCAACAGATCCCACGGGAGTGGTGGGGCCTAATCATTATGTGAACGCGTGGAATTCGGCTTTTTCCATCTGGGATAAAAATGGTAACCAGTTAATGCAACCCGCATCCCTGGCAAGTATAGGTGGGGAATTTGCAAATGAAGTTTTAGGAGATCCCATAGTGGTTTATGATGAATTTGCCGACCGTTACCTTATAAGCCAGTTTAGCGATACGCCCGAAAGTTTCCTGATTGCCGTTTCCCGAGGGCCAGACCCGCTAAACGATGGCTGGTATACCTATCGATTTGAAACCAACGAAGTTTTGCCAGATTATCCCAAAATCTCGGTATGGGGAGACGGTTATTATATCACCACCAATAAAAACACCAATACCGCATATGAAAGCCAGGTGCTGTACGTTGTGGAAAGAGATCAAATGTTACGGGGTGAAACCGCCGGCATAGTTTCTTTTCCGTTACCGGGCATTCGTACCAACGGGTTTTACAGCCCGGCGGGATTTCAGGCCATCGGGGATATTCCTCCTCCGCGTGGAAATTCTCCGATTATTTTCATGCAGGACGATGCCTGGGCGGGCGTGGCACAGGACCATTTAAAAATCTGGCTTATAAATATGGATTGGGACGAGCCTGCATCTTCTACTATTTCCGAATCCCAGGAGCTGGGTGCCGCTGAAGGTGTTTCTCCTTTTTCGGCTACTTTTGATGGTGGGTCCTTCAGCAATCTTTCCCAGCCTGGCGATGCCCCCGATGTTGATGCCCTCCAGGCCACCATGATGTACATGACGCCTTACCGGCGGTTCGAGAATTACAGCGCTGTGGTGATGAACTTTGTGGTAGATATAGATGCTACCGCCGCAGAACATGCCGGCATTCGCTGGTATGAGCTCCGCCAGAACAATATTGGCGGGCCCTGGTATGTTTACCAGGAGGGAACCTACGCGCCAGACAAAAGCGACAGGTTTAGCGGGAGTATTGGCATAGATGGCCAGGGTAATATCGGGTTAGGCTTTACCGTGCTGGACGACAGCCCTGAAAACCCTGTTTACCCCTCAATAAGATACACGGGAAGGTACGCGAGTGATGAATTGGGGATTATGACCATTGAAGAGCAGAGTATAGTTGAAGGAGAAGACCCCGATCCCAACAGCCGCTATGGAGATTATGCCCATTTGACCATAGACCCGGAAGATAACCTAACTTTCTGGCACAATGCCGAATATTTTGAAGGTGTGCAAAGAAAGAACCGCGTAGGCGTATTTCGTATTGCTCCAGATAATGCCAATGATATTGGCGTGATTTCCCTCGTAGGCCCGCGCGATGCTACTTTAGGCACTTCGGAAGTAATCTCGGTAAGGGTAAGAAATTTTGGTGAAAATGCGCAATCTGGGTTCCCGGTTAGTTATACCGTAGAGGGAAGGGAAACCGTAACTGAAATATTTACAGAAAGCCTGCCTGCAACATCATCGGCCGAATTTACATTTTCCCAAACCGCAGATTTTTCTGAAGTAGGGGAATCTTATGAAGTGACTTTTACTACCGGCCTTTCCAATGATGAAAATCCTGATAACAACACGCTGGTAAGCGAAATCAGGAACCTGCCGCCAAAAGATGTAGGGGTGACTTCCATAGACGTGCCCATTACCGGCCAGGATCTTACCGAAAGTGAAGAGGTGGTAATTACCATAGAAAACTTTGGGGGAGAACCCCAGTCCAATTTCCCTGTGTCGTATCAAATTGGTAATAATTCGCGGGTTACCGAAATGTTTTCCGGAACGGTGGAAGTTGGGGAAAATGAGGTGTATACATTTAATCAAAAAGCCAATCTAGGCTTTTCGGGAAGGTACCGCGTGGTGGCCAGGACAAATCTTGAAGACGATTTTAACCCTACCAATGATCCTGAGGTAAAATCTATCGCCAATCTTAACTGTATTCCTGAAGGCTCCGATTGCAGCTATGGAGACGGGCTCTTTTATTTTGAACTTGCCAATGTATTAAATGAGCGTATTCCCTGTGATGATGGATATATAGATTTTATCACCCTTACGGCCGATCTGGACAGGTCCCGGGACGAATTTGCCGTTACCGTGAAATCTGTTTTTGCTGAAGAAGAAAATGAACGCTTTTCTATGTGGATAGACTTTAACGACAATGCTGTTTTTGAAGATAACGAGAGGCTGGTCACTTCTAAAGTGATCCCACAACCTAATACTGCCGTTTCCGAAGAATTTACTGTTCCCGGGGATGCGCCGCTGGGCCAGCACCTGCTCCGTATTAGGGCGGGCGATACATCTTATGAAGGCGACCTTAACGATCCCTGCGAGGTGATGGGATATGGTACTACACACGATTATTCTGTGAACATTTTTGACAGTACGCTGGATATAGAGGATTTTATCCTTAACGAGGCTGAACTGGTGGTGATAGATGAAGGAGACAGCCAGTACCGCGTAGTGATGGAAACCGATTATGATGAAACCCTCAGGATAACTGTTCATGATATCCTGGGGCAAAAACTGCTGGAGAATAAGGTAGAAAACAATGGCCAGGGCTATGTTTATGATCTGGATATGTCTTATGCAGCCCGTGGTGTTTACCTCGTGCGGTTTGGTACAAGAAAAGTCGGTAAAGTGAAACGCTTTATTGTAAAATAAAAACTGCTTCTGAAAATTTAAAAATATCGCCTTTTCCACTGAAATTGGTATTTCTCTGGGAGAGGCTTATTTTTGGGTAAAACATACTTGATGAAGATAATTTCTTATAATGTAAATGGCATACGTGCCGCCCTAAGAAAAGGCTTTCTGGAATGGCTGCAACAGGCGAACCCAGATATTGTTTGCCTTCAGGAAATAAAAGCGCAGCCGGAACAGCTTAATCTCGAGGAATTTGAAGAAGCCGGTTATCCATACCACTACTGGTACCCGGCGGTTAAAAAAGGCTATAGCGGAGTGGCAATTTTAAGTAAAACAAAACCTCAAAATGTAACCTATGGCACGGGAATAGATTATATGGATCATGAAGGCAGAAACATTCGGGCAGATTTTGAAGGTTTTTCTGTGATGAGCCTTTACCTTCCATCGGCAACCAATATTAACAGGCTGGAGCTTAAATTGCAGTACATGGCCGATTTTCAGGAATATATTGATGCGCTTAAAGTTGAATTCCCAAACCTGGTAATTTGCGGCGATTATAATATTTGTCATGAAGCCATAGATATTCATGACCCCGTAAGGCTTAAGAATGTTTCCGGTTTTTTGCCTGTAGAGCGGGAATGGATAGGCAATTTTATGGAAAGCGGTTTTGTGGATTCCTTTAGGCATTTTAATGAGGAACCTCACCAGTATTCCTGGTGGAGCTACAGGGCAAACGCGCGTAATAACAACAAGGGATGGCGTATAGATTATAACCTCGTATCAAAACCTCTGCAAGAAAAGATGAAACGAGCCGTTATATTACCGGAGGCATATCACAGCGATCACTGCCCTATTTTACTGGAACTTGAATAAAATTTATATTATGCTTAGGAAACCCTTCTTTCTTTTAACTGTAGCCGCTTTAACATTTAATTCCTGTGTATCTTCAAAGGTTTATGATGAGCTGGAAAGGAAACATGCCGGCCTCAATCGGGAAAATCGGGAAATGGCAGGGCAAATCAGGGAGTATGAAAAAATGCAGCGGGAATATGAAAGCCTGCAGCAGGCTCATGAACAACTTTCTGCTGAACGTGCCGATTTAGCTGAACAACATTCTAACCTTACTTCCAAATACGATAATTTGAAGAAATCGTACGATGCCCTGGAGCAAAACAGTTCTGCTGCTATTGCTGAAAATTCCCGCCAAAACCGGGAGCTGCTGGCCCAGCTGGAAGAGAAGGAAAGTACCCTGGCCGCCGAGCAGGCCAGGCTCGAAAAACTTCAGAAAGATTTACAGGCGCGCTCCAGGAGAATTGATGAGCTGGAGGGACTTATTGCCGCTAAAGATGCCAAAATGAATGCCCTGAAGGACGCGATCTCTAAAGCGCTTACCAATTTTGAGGGCAAAGGCCTTACCGTGGAGCAGCGCAACGGGAAAGTATATGTTTCCATGGAAAATAAACTGCTTTTCGATTCCGGGAGCTGGGCGGTTAATGCCGAAGGTAGAAAAGCCGTGCAACAGCTTGGGCAGGTGCTGGCTCAAAATCCTGACATTGCCGTACTTATTGAAGGGCATACCGATAATGTACCTTATGGCGGCAGCGGACCTTTAAAGGATAACTGGGATTTATCTACCAAAAGGGCAACGGCTATAGTTCAGATTTTGAAGGAGAACAATAGTATAGACCCTCAAAACCTTACGGCGGCGGGAAGGGGCGAATACGCTCCCGTGGCAGGCAACGACACCGCTGAAGGAAGGGCGAAGAACCGGAGGATAGAAGTTATTCTTACTCCTAAACTGGATGAAATTACAAAACTTCTGAACGATACAGAATAACTTATAATTTTTGGAACTTAACCTGCAAGGTTTCCAAAACCTTGTAGGTTTTTTATTAAAAGTACGAATCAGTATCTTATAGTTTAAGTGGAAAGATTAATAAAGGGTTAGATGTATTGTAACTAATTTTTCATGTAATTAAAAGTAAGCCATAGAAGCCCTGGGAAATTAAAAAAGTAAAAGCGTAAGAGCTTTCAGAAAAAAAAGAAGAAAATGAAGTACACAAAATTACCAAATACAGATATAGAAGTTAGTAAAATCTGCCTGGGCACCATGACCTGGGGAGAGCAGAATACAGAAGCTGAAGGGCATGAGCAGATTGAGTATGCCCTCGAGAAGGGGGTGAACTTTCTCGATGCCGCCGAGATGTATCCAGTTCCCGCAAAAGCTGAAACCCAGGGCAGAACCGAAGAGATTATTGGTACCTGGCTGAAGAAAACCGGCAGGAGAAAAGATATTGTGCTGGCCTCTAAAGTGGCCGGACCGGGAGAAATGGTCTCCCATATAAGGCCCAGCCTGGGATATCATAAAGCGGCAATTGAAGAGGCGCTGGAAAAAAGCTTAAAACGACTGCAGACAGATTATCTGGACCTTTACCAACTGCACTGGCCGGAGCGGCAAAGTAACTTTTTCGGGAAAAGAGGGTACAGGCATGAGGAAGACGAGTGGGAAGATAATTTCCAGGAAGTGCTGCAGCACCTGGATGAAATGGTAAAAGCCGGAAAAATAAGGCATATCGGACTCTCCAATGAGACTCCTTACGGCCTGATGCGATTTCTCGAAGAAGGTGGGAAAAATGATCTTCCACGAGTGGTGACTGTGCAAAATCCTTACAACCTTTTAAATCGTAAGGATGAAATAGGGCTTACAGAAATTTACCATCGGGAGAATGTGGAACTTTTGCCATATTCCCCGCTTGGAATGGGGACTTTAACCGGCAAACACCTTAACGGGATCAGGGAGAATACACGGCTTAGTTTGTTTCCGCAGTACAGAAGGTATTCCGGAGAGCAGGCCACAGAGGCCACTAAAGCATATAAGGAAATCGCGCTGAAGTACGATTTGAGCCTTACCCATCTTGCTTTGGCATTCATCAATCAGCAGCCATTTGTTTGCAGCAACATTATTGGCGCAACAAGCATCGATCAGCTGTCTGAAAATATTGAAAGCATCAACGTGAATCTTTCCGAAGAGATTTTAAAGGAAATCGATGAGGTTCAGGAAAAATTTCCCAATCCCGCACCCTAATCTAGATTGGGGTTACAAGGCTTTGGTGTATAAAAGAAGCCTTTTTCTGCGGGGTTCTAACATGGTACCAGTCATCAGATTTTCCTAAAATCTGCAGCGTGTCGCTGGCTTTGGAAGAGCCTATAACCCTGGAATTAGAGGTGGTGGGCTTGTTTCTTAAATTGGCGCGCGCTGCTTTGGTAAGGGTTCTATGCGGAATGGCAGAAGGGAGCAGTTCTTCTTCATCTATAATTTTGGGCTGGAAAACGTAGGCCATAGGATTGATGGCACCTTCAAAATTCCTGTAAATCCCAAAATGTAAATGTGGGGGAGTAGTCCTGGCATTGCCCGTATTACCCACGAAGCCTAAAGTGTCTCCTGCCTTTACCGTTCCCGAGAGAGGTTTTATACTGTCCAGATGGGCGTAGTAGAGGGACTGGCGCCTGCGGCTGTCCCTTAGCCAAACCTGCTTTCCGCCCAGGCCTTTTTCCCCTGTATACGTTATCCGTCCTGAAGTTGCCGCAATTACAGGCGTCCCTCTTTTAGCGAAAATATCTATACCTTCATGGTTACGGGCGCCTCCATCACGCTGGTCTCCCCAAAAGCTTTGAATGGAAGAATTACTTCCCGAGGCAACAGGAAAAAGGTACACCGGCGTTTTGGTTATTTTCAGCAGAAAAGCGGAATGTGCTTCTATTGCCGGCTGTAATACTACTTTATATCTTCCTTCAGAAGGGGCTTCAAAATTTAAGTTTTTCTCTCCATAAGCAGCGCTTTCTACTTTTTTAAACCGGGAAAGGCTGTCTCCGGTGTCCCGATAAACATCGATAAAAACAAGCTCATTAAGCGAATCGGTTTTAACTTCAAGGTTAAAAAGTTCCCCAGGAGAGAGGTCAACTTCATAAGAATAGATAGGAAAAGTACGAGGCAGAAAAAGCCCTTTTTCAATATATGGCGCCTCTACCTGCACACTGTCGTTAAGCGCCAGCTGCACCTGGTTTTCCCAAAGGCCGAAGAGCGTGTCGGAGACATTAAAATCCCTTTTATAAACGGCCTTTGCCGAGGGATTAGTAATATAATCTGAAGCTTTATTTAACTGAGAGCAACCTGCAATTGCCAGCACCACCAAAATTCCCAAAACTCTCAAATACTGCATATAATTTTCTTTTTCAGCACATTATGAGCACGAACTGTGCCAGATTACCCAAAAAGATGGCTCACCACGTCTTCGATTTTAGCTAATTTAATAATCTTTATCTGATTATTGTTATTTGGAACTTTACTTTGTTTAGAAATTAATATGGTGGCGAAGCCTAGCTTTTCGGCTTCAATAATTCTTTGCTCCACGCGTGTCACAGGGCGTATCTCTCCTGCCAGTCCTACTTCGGCGGCAAAACAAACATCTTTTGCTACAGGTATGTCTTCGTTAGAACTTAAAATGGCCGCCACAACTGCAAGGTCTATGGCGGGATCGTCTACCGAGATTCCGCCGGTTATGTTAAGAAAAACATCTTTTGCCCCCAGTTTAAATCCGGCTCGTTTTTCCAGAACGGCCAAAATCATATTCAGCCTTTTGGCATTATACCCTGTAGTAGAACGCTGCGGGGTACCGTAAACGGCCGTACTTACCAGTGCCTGAATCTCTATCATGAGCGGGCGCATGCCTTCCAACGTGGCCGCAATAGCGGTGCCGCTTAAATCTTCGTCATTTCTGGAAATAAGGATTTCAGAAGGGTTACTTACTTCCCTTAAACCGCTTCCCTGCATCTCGTAGATGCCAAGCTCGTGCGTTGAGCCAAAACGGTTTTTATGCGCGCGCAGGATCCTGTATACATGGTTGCGGTCTCCTTCGAACTGGAGAACGGTATCTACCATGTGTTCCAAAACTTTCGGGCCGGCTATGCTTCCTTCTTTGGTAATATGGCCTATAAGAATTACCGGAACCGCGCTTTCTTTGGCAAATTTTATAAGTTCGGCGGTACATTCCCTAATCTGGGAAATGCTGCCGGGTGAGCTTTCAATATAATCGCTGTGCAGCGTCTGGATAGAATCTATAATAACCACTTCGGGGGAAATGGCCTCTATTTGTTTAAAGATGTTCTGGGTTTTGGTCTCGGTAAGAATATAGCAGTTCGCAGGATTGGGGTCTATTCGCTGGGCGCGCATTTTAATTTGCTGCTGGCTTTCTTCTCCCGATACATACAGCACTTTAAATTTAAACTGAAGCGAAATCTGCAGTAGCAAGGTGCTTTTGCCAATTCCGGGTTCGCCGCCCAGTAAAGTAAGGGAGCCGGGCACGAGTCCGCCGCCCAGCACGCGGTCCAGTTCATTGTTCCCGGTTTTCCACCTGTTTTGCGGCGCATTTTCAATTTCAGCAATTTTAAGCGGCCTGGATGTTCTTTTAGCTTCCCTGGCAGCGGGAGATTTCCAGTCTTTGGGGTCGGGCTTTTGTACAACCTCTTCCACAATGGTATTCCACTCCCCGCACGAAGTACACCTTCCCTGCCATTTTGCATATTGGGCGCCACAATTCTGGCAATAAAAAGTAGTTTTGATTTTTGCCATTCCTAAACTTGCATTTTACTGCTAATAACCGAAATCTCTTTTAATTGCGTTGGCTTTTTCCAACATAAAATCTACGGTTAGAAAGGCAATTTTTTCCTGGCCGTAAGCATTTTGATAGGTGCGCATGGCTTTTTTTGGATTCCCGGTTTCTTCTTCATAACGGGCTTCAAAATAAGTGGCCAGCATGGTGCCGGGAAAATTATCGGCAGCCATTTTGCTGAGCTCCTTATATTCGTCCCAGCGCCTGGTTTTTTCAATAGCGTGGTGAACTGCCATAAAATCATTAAGCCTTATTTTTTTTTCTATTCCGAAGAGATTATTGATAGATTCATATTTTTCTTCCAGGTATGCTGTGGGAGATACCGTGGTTTGCAGTAGCACTTCGTTGTAATCTTTGGAAGAGATGGGCCGGAAAACGCTGAAGATTCCCTCTATGGCTGAAGGAATGGCTTTGCCCACCAGTGAATAATGTGTGGCGCCGTTAAAGTTGTCGAATTTATAGGAAACCATATCATTGTCTATGGTTTGAAGCTGGTTGTTGAAGGCGAGAATATTTTCCTGCAGCTGCGGGATATCTTCACTCCCCGTGGCCAGATAATACCATTTTTTTGATTCAGCCGAACTTAGGGCACTGGTGATCCTTTTGTTCATTTCCGGAGCCATATCGGGGCTTAGGTTGATGTAGCCCTTAAAAACAGGATCGGGTTTGAGCAGGTAGTAATTTATAAAATTTGAAGTAAAGTCATGGCCCACAATAATCCTGAAGGTGGAGGTCCTGTACTTTTCGTCTATTCTTTTTAGAAGTTCCATCCCGAGGAACTCAAAAAATTGAGCGCCCTGTTTTTCAGGCAGAAACCTGTTCTGGTCATAAGCGGCATCCTGCTGCCGGGTGCCATCCTGGTTTATGCCCACCACGATCATTTCCGGGATGTCTTCCCAGTATGAGTAGTAGTCTATCATGCCGGCAACAGGCTCAAACAGGTAATCCCCATCCAGGACAATTGCCACCGGATAGGTTTTTTCTTTATTTTCTTCGTAATCCCTGGGAAGCTGAATTTTAATTTCCCTGTCTTCCTGCAGTTTCGCGGAAGGAATGGTTTCATAAATAACCTGGGCAGAGCTGAGTACAGGGCACATCAAAACTGCCGTAAGCAGTAGTTTTTTTATCATAGGTGTAGGTAGATAGGTTTACCCGTACAATATAGGTATTTATTTCTTTTGGTTTAAAAGGGGGAGCAAAAGGAAAGATAATCCTCCCAAAACCAGTACCAGCAGGGTTTGTGTGCCCCAAACAATCCAGCCGAAAGCTTCGCCGTGCTGCCTGGAAATTCCGTAGAACAGGAGAATGGCGCCAATGGCTAACGGGTAAACCCCAATCCCCCCGTTGGTTGCCGAGATGGCAAAAGAACCTACTACAAAGGCAGCCATAATGGCTTCCAAACCTGCGTTGGCAGTTTCGGGAATGGTAAAGGTAACCACATAAAACATGAGAATGTACATGAGCCAAATAAAGAGGGTGTGGAATATGAAAGGCCATTTCTTCTTCATTTTAAGGATGCTTCGCATGCCCTCCAGAAGGCCACTGGCCATTTTTTTGATTTTTACGGCGATCTTCCATGAAGAATTTTTAATAAATGACAGCATAAGCACCCCTATGGAAACAATAAGCAGGAGAATTCCAATGCTCAACACGGGATTAATATCATTAGCTTCAAAATAAGAAAAAAGAATATCGGTCTGGATGGTGAGGGATAGCAGAACAATGGCTAAAAGCACGATAAGATCGGCGATTCTTTCAGAAATAATGGTTCCAAAGCCTTTTTCAAAAGGTATCTTTTCATAAGAAGAAAGGGTGGCGGCACGAAGCACTTCCCCCGATCTGGGGATGCCCAGATTAGCAAGATAGCCTACCATTACAGCCATAAAACTATTGGCAAGCCTGGGTTTATGGCCCAGCGGCTCCAGCAGGTATTTCCAGCGGTAGGCACGGGAAAGATGCGATAGTGTGCCAAGGCAAAGCGACAGTAAAATCCACCACGGATTAGCTTTAAGAATATTGTCCAGCAGTTCCTGCCGTTCCTGTGGTGTTGCGCTTTGAATGGAATACCATATTAAAAAAATCCCCAGGGATAGCGGGAGTGCTATTTTTAGTAATTTGAGGGTTTTCTTCTTCAAAAGCGATTAGGTGAGAAGATTGTTTTCTTCGTTTGGGAAAACGAGGGAAGGTTTAAAGGTTTTGGCTTCTTCAAAATCCATGATGGCATAAGCGATAAGGATTAAAATGTCTCCTTTTGCCACCTTCCTGGCTGCAGCCCCGTTCAGGGTAATTTCTCCGGAATTCCTGGGCCCCGGGATTACATAAGTTTCCAGCCTTTCGCCATTATTGTTGTTTACAATCTGGACCTTTTCTCCTTCAATAATATTGGCAGCCTCCATAAGATCCTCGTCTATGGTAATACTGCCAATGTAATTTAAATCGGCCCCTGTAACTTTAACTCTGTGAATCTTCGACTTTACTACGTGAACTTGCATGTTGCAGAATCAATTATTTAAAGGCATGTTGTCAATAAGCCGTACATCGTCGGCATAAGCGGCGATAAAAGCTCTGTATTGATTTCCTTTACGTTTTCGGTTAATTTTTTTTAATGTCTTGGTATTGGCAATTTCGAAATACTCCAGTTTCAAAAAAGGATCATTACGGAACTGCTCTTCTACCCATCGGGTAATATATTCAGCACTTTTTGTGCCAAACAGTTCTTTGGATTTAAGCAGGGTTTGGTAAATAAACGCGGCTTTTTCCCGATGTTGTTTGCTTAGTCGTTCATTCCTGGAACTTCTTGCAAGCCCGGAATCTTCCCGCAGGATAGGGCAGCCCACTATTTCTACCGGAAGCTCCAATTTTTCGGTAAGTTTTCTTATAATTTGAAGTTGCTGATAATCTTTTTCCCCGAAAAATGCTTTATGTGGCTCTACGATGCTGAAAAGCAGCTTGATTACAGTTCCTACCCCATCAAAATGTCCGCTCCGGAACTTCCCTTCCATAACGCTCTCGAGCCCTTCAAAATTAAAATGTTCTGAAGTAACCGTTGGGCCATAAAGTTCGCTGGCATTAGGGACAAAAACTATAAGGTCTTCCCTGGCCTGTTGCAGGAGTTCAAGGTCTTTTTCGAGCGTGCGCGGGTATTTTTCCAGATCTTTAGGATTGTCGAACTGGGTGGGGTTCACAAATATGCTCACCACTACCCGGTCACAGGTTTGCAGAGCCTCTTTTACAAGAGAGAAATGCCCCTCGTGCAAAGCGCCCATGGTGGGAACCAGTCCTATAATTTTTCCGTCAGATCTAAGACCGTTCAGGGTGCTTTTTAGAGCTTCTTTTTCCTTAAAAATCTGCATTTTATTATAAAATTAACAGCGTGCAAACTTAATATATTACTAGCACTCTGCATAAATTTTTGTAATTTTGCGTGTTTTTTATTCGCAATCGCATTTAAAGCAAAGATTTTATGAAAGATAAGAGAGTATTGTACGTCTCCTCTGAAGTTATACCCTACCTGCCTGAAACTGAAATTTCATCAACCTCCTTTGAAGCCGCAAAAATGGTCAATAATGCCGGGGGACAGATTCGTATTTTCATGCCCAGGTTTGGGAATATCAACGAGAGGCGGCATCAATTGCATGAAGTAATAAGGCTTTCAGGAATAAATCTGGTGATAAATGATCTGGACATGCCTTTAATTATAAAGGTGGCCTCCATTCCGAAGGAAAGAATGCAGGTTTATTTTATTGATAATGAAGATTATTTCAAAAGAAAAGCTACTCTTACCGATGAAGATGGAAATCTTTTTGACGATAATGATGAAAGAGCGATCTTTTTTGCCAAAGGGGTAATTGAAACCGTTAAGAAATTAAACTGGTCTCCGGATATTATTCATGTACACGGGTGGCTGGCCTCCCTTTTGCCGTTGTATTTAAGGAACTACTACGGGAACGAGCCATTGTTCAGCGATGCAAAAATTGTGACCTCCATATACAATCAAAGCTTCGATGAGACGTTAAATACAGAAATGCAGGAAAAAGTTTTGTTTGACGGGATGGAAGAAAACAATGTAAAGCACCTGGAAGAGCCCGGGTATGTAAACTTAATCAAAACAGCCGTAGATAATTCTGACGCCATCATTATTAGTGGCGATAATGTTCCCGACGAATTGAAGGAATATGTCAACAGGCTCAATAAACCGGTCCTTCCGTATAAAAATAGAGAGGAATTTGCGCAGGCCTATCAGGATTTTTATGCTACCAAAGTCCTAAAACAGTAAAAGACAGCTAATGAATTTTAAGAGATTGATAGTGAAAATAGCAACATTTTCTGTTGTTGTTTTTTCTTTTTTTGCATGTGATAAAGATTACAGTACCATAGGCGGGGAAGTTATAGAAAATCCCACCGATGTTGAGGTGAGCGAAGTAGAGGTCACCGCATGGTCCAGGAAAATAGATACCGTGCAAACCAATGCCCTGCCGGCTTACCTGTTAGGAGTTTATGAAAACGAAATTTACGGGCAAAGCCAGGCGAGCCTTGTAAGCCAGTTGTCGCTTTCTACGGCCAATCCTGATTTTGGTACAGATCCCGTGCTGGATAGCGTGGTGCTTAGAATCCCTTATTTCAGCACTACTGTAAATGGTGCCGGGACAGATGAGGTGGAGTATGAATTAGATTCTCTATACGGTAGTCCTACCTCTCCCATTAAATTATCAATTTACGAATCTGGCTATTATCTTAATGATTATGACCCGGAGAGCGGGTTTGAGGACAGGCAACGGTATTTTTCCCACCAGCAGGGCCTTATTGAGCAGAATGTTAAAGGGGAGGCGCTGCTGGAAAACGACAATTTTGTACCCTCAAATCGCAAGATCGTTTCCTATGAGCCGACGGCTAACGGTGAAAATGATACCGTGGTTTCGGCTCCGGCATTAAGGCTGAAACTGCCTGTGAATTATTTTAAGGATAAAATTATTGCGAAACAGGGAAGCGCCGAATTAACCAACAACTCCAACTTTAGAAATTATCTTCGGGGGCTTTTTATAAAAGCAGAAGCCGTAAACCAGGAAGAAGGAAATATGGCTTTGCTGAACCTTGCCAGTGCTGATGCCGGGGTAACATTGTATTACAAGCGCAGTATAGAAGTAGAGGATGAAGAAGATACCCTTATTAGGGACAGTTATAAACTGAATTTGGGAACTAACGCTTTTAATACTTTTGAGGGCGAATACCCGGCAGATATACTTCAGCATATCGCGGCTTCTGATTCTATTGAAGGAGCGGAAAATCTTTACCTTAAAGGAGGGGAAGGCAGTATGGCGGTAATCAGGCTTTTTCCAGATGAAGCTGAACTTGAGCAGCTGCGCCAGAACAACTGGTTAATCAATGAAGCAAATCTTAGCTTTTATGTGGATCAGGAAGCTGTGGAAGGCGCGGAAGAACCGGAGAGAGTATATTTGTATGACCTTGATAATAACCGGATCCTGGTAGACTATACTTACGATACGGGGACCAGTACTACAGATCCTGTAAATTCCCGTACATCTTTTTCTTCAAGGTTGATCAGGGAAGAAGATGGAACAGGGATAAGGTATACTGTCAGGATAACGCAGCATATCAACAATCTTCTTAATGAAGATGCTGAAAATGTGAAATTAGGGCTTGTTATAGTGCCAAATATAAATGCTGTGGTGCAAAACGGAACAACTACGGCTAATAATGTGCTGGTAAAGGCAGATAACGAGGTGGAAACTGTGCCTGCCATTTCCATACTTTCCCCAAGGGGGACAGTTCTATACGGTAATCTTGCCGGGGATGAGGCCAAAAGATTAAAGCTCAGAATCTATTATACAGAAACAAACCAATAAAAATTATGTGTGGAATTGTAGGATATATTGGACATAGAGATGCCTATCCTGTTGTTTTAAAGGGGTTGCAAAGGCTTGAGTATCGTGGTTACGATAGTGCGGGTATAGCCTTGTTTGATGAAGGAGAATTGAAACTTTGCAAAACAAAGGGTAAGGTTTCAGATCTGAAAGAGAAAATGGAAAGCACGGTGGATACAAGCGGGCATGTAGGCCTTGGGCACACGCGCTGGGCGACACACGGGGAGCCGAATGATTTGAATTCACACCCGCATTATTCCAATTCCGGAGACCTGGTAATTATCCATAACGGGATTATAGAAAATTATGACTCCCTAAAAAAAGAACTGAAAACCCGTGGGTATACCTTCAAAAGTGAAACCGATACCGAGGTGTTGGTAAATCTTATTGAAGATGTAATCCGGAAGGAGGATGTGAAATTGGGCAAAGCGGTGCAGATTGCTTTAAACCAGACCGTGGGTGCTTATGCGATTGCGGTTTTCGATAAAAAGAAGCCGGATGAAATTGTGGTGGCCAGGCTTGGAAGCCCTCTTGCCATCGGGATTGGCGAAGATGAATTTTTTGTAGCTTCAGATGCTTCGCCTTTTATTGAATTTACCAACAATGCGATTTACCTGGAAGACGGGGAAATGGCCGTGGTAAGGCGGAACAAGCAGGTTAAAATAAGGAAAATAAAGGATGATTCTCTTGTAGACCCCTATGTGCATGAGCTTCAGATGAACCTTGAGCAGATCGAGAAAGGTGGTTTTGAACATTTTATGCTGAAAGAGATTTATGAGCAGCCAGATGCCATAAGCGATACCTACCGTGGTAGGATGCTTCCCGATAAGGGTATCATCAGAATGGCGGGGGTAGATGATAATATTGAAAGGATTTCCAATGCCAGGAGAATTCTTATTGTGGCCTGTGGGACTTCATGGCACGCAGGCCTTGTAGCCGAATATATTTTTGAAGATTTTGCGAGGATCCCTGTTGAGGTGGAGTATGCTTCAGAGTTCCGCTACCGCAATCCTGTAATTTCCGAAAATGACGTGGTAATCGCCATTTCCCAAAGTGGCGAGACGGCTGATACTATGGCAGCCATTAAGCTGGCCAAAGAAAAGGGAGCCTTTGTGTTTGGGGTGTGTAATGTAGTGGGGTCTTCAATTTCCCGGGAAACCCATGCGGGGGCTTATACCCACGCCGGTCCAGAGATTGGTGTTGCTTCAACTAAGGCTTTTACCACGCAAATTACGGTGCTAACTTTAATGGCGCTAAAACTTGCCAAACATAAAGGTACGATCTCAACTTCCGATTTCCAGTTCTATCTTCAGGAGATGGAAAGGATCCCGGAAAAGGTGAAACTGGCGCTTAATTCAGACGAACATATTCAAAAAGTTGCCGATATTTATAAAGAAGCTACCAACTGCCTGTATCTTGGCCGTGGTTATAACTTCCCGGTGGCTTTGGAAGGGGCCTTAAAGCTTAAGGAAATTTCTTATATACACGCTGAAGGTTATCCTGCCGCTGAAATGAAACACGGGCCAATTGCGCTTATAGATGAACAAATGCCGGTGGTGGTGATTGCCACTAAAAAAGGCCACTACGAAAAGGTGGTAAGCAATATACAGGAGATAAAATCCAGAAAAGGAAAAATTATTGCCGTGGTAACAGATGGGGATATTGAAGTAAGGGAGCTGGCAGATCATATTATAGAAGTGCCGGAAACTATCGAATCTTTAACCCCTTTGCTAACTACCATACCCTTGCAGTTACTTTCCTATCACATAGCAGTAATGCTTGGTAAAAATGTTGACCAGCCAAGGAACCTGGCAAAATCGGTTACTGTGGAATAAATTTGGTTAAATTTTAAATTTCAGAATCCCTTGCTTATTAAGCCGGGGATTTTTTTATGCCTTTCCGTAGTGAAAATGTACGCGATGAGGCGTGAAAACAGGGCTTGTATATGAGGTAAAAAAGTTATTTCTTGCGCTCTATGAATTTATAAAGAAAAAACTATCTTTGCAGCCTGAAAATGGCTGTTTTAGGGTTTACAGAATTATAAGTCAGCCCAATAGGTTTTTTCAGATTTTGAATATTAAACAATAAAGAATTAGATAATGTCTAAAGTAACAGGTAAAGTTGCCCAGATTATTGGTCCTGTGGTTGATGTTGTGTTCGACACAGAAAACAGTGAATTGCCGAGAATTTACGATTCTCTTGAAATTTCAAGAAAAGACGGTTCCACTTTGGTGTTGGAGGTACAGTCTCACGTTGGTGAAGATACTGTAAGAACAATATCGATGGACTCTACCGACGGTTTGAGCAGGGGAGTTGAAGTGCTTGCCACAGGTTCTCCTATACAAATGCCCGTTGGAGGCGATGTTTATGGCCGGTTGTTCAATGTAATTGGAGACGCGATTGACGGCCTTGGAAATCTTCCAAAGTCAGGAAAAGATGGTCTATCAATTCACCGTGAAGCGCCAAAATTTGAAGATTTATCTGTTTCTACTGAAGTGCTTTTTACCGGGATTAAAGTGATCGATCTTATCGAGCCTTATTCCAAAGGAGGGAAAATTGGTCTTTTTGGAGGTGCCGGTGTTGGTAAAACAGTACTTATCCAGGAGCTTATTAATAATATTGCCAAAGGCCATGGTGGTCTTTCGGTATTCGCCGGGGTAGGTGAAAGAACAAGGGAAGGTAACGACCTTTTAAGAGAGATGCTTGAATCTGGAATTATCAAGTACGGGGAAGATTTCATGCACTCTATGGAAGAAGGCGGATGGGACCTTCAGAAGGTAGATAAAAATGCCATGAAAGATTCCAAGGCAACCTTTGTATTCGGGCAAATGAACGAACCACCGGGAGCACGTGCGCGTGTGGCCCTTTCAGGTTTGACCATAGCTGAATATTTCCGTGACGGAGCGGGAGAAGGACAGGGAAAAGACGTTCTTTTCTTTGTAGATAATATTTTCCGTTTTACGCAGGCAGGTTCAGAGGTGTCCGCACTTCTTGGCCGTATGCCTTCAGCGGTAGGGTATCAGCCTACACTTGCAACCGAGATGGGTGCGATGCAGGAGCGAATTACCTCAACCAAAAACGGATCGATTACTTCTGTACAGGCGGTTTACGTACCTGCGGATGACCTTACCGATCCCGCGCCGGCAACAACTTTTGCCCACCTGGATGCAACCACCGTACTTTCACGAAAAATTGCCGAGCTGGGTATCTATCCCGCGGTAGATCCATTAGATTCCACTTCAAGGATTCTTACTCCTGAAATTTTAGGAAAAGATCATTACAACTGTGCCCAAAGAGTAAAAGAGTTGTTGCAACGTTATAAAGAATTGCAGGATATTATTGCCATTCTTGGTATGGAAGAACTTTCTGAAGAAGATAAACTTGCCGTTTCCCGTGCAAGACGTGTACAGCGTTTCCTTTCCCAGCCATTCCACGTGGCCGAGCAGTTTACGGGCCTAAAAGGAGTTTTGGTAGATATTAAAGATACCATTAAAGGCTTTAATATGATTATGGATGGTGAACTGGATCACCTGCCCGAAGCGGCCTTTAACCTGAAGGGTACCATTGAAGACGCGATTGAGGCCGGAGAAAAAATGTTGGCTGAATCTTAAATAGTATTGAGTATTGAGTAGTTAGTATTGCGATATTATTCAAACTAACTGCTCAATACTCAGTGCTCAATACCAATAAACATGTATTTAGAAATAGTAACTCCTGAAGCAGTGGTTTTTGAAGCTGAAGTGGATGCGGTAAAAGTACCCGGCCAGAACGGTGAATTTCAGATGCTCAACAATCACGCGCCTATAGTTTCTACATTAACCAAAGGGGAGGTGAAAATCAACCTTTCGGCTGGTGCGGAAACCGAAAATTTTAATAAGGAGATCAGGAAGTCTTCTTCAGAGGCTAATGTACTGTATTATGCCATTGAGGGCGGGGTTCTTGAAATGAAGGACAATAAAGCGATTATCCTGGCCGATTAAAGCCCTGAGAATTGCTCGATAATAATAAAAAGCCTGTTATGATTATTTCATGACAGGCTTTTTTGCTAAAAAGATTTGGCAGGATTTTTAAAATCTGGCAGGTCTAATCTATAGGAAGAAAAAGGATTGGATCACAGTACTGGCTGTTGGAGTGCAATAAACGATACAAAGCGCTAAAAAAGGGTTCTTATCTGAAAAAGAAAAAGGATTTTAGCTCCTTCTCTTCTTCACTCATTCCCTCTTTCGCTAAATTTTTATTTAGCTGAAAGCCATTTTTCCCTCGCTGCTTTTGCTGAAGCAGAAGCATTTTCGTCAATATTTATATTGTAGGTTGGGTCCGGCTGAAGTTTTACCTCTGCTGTTCGTTCCATACCGTAACTGGTAACACTGATTTTAAATGTGTCACCGGGTTCAAAATTTGCCATTTTTTGATCCCATTCCTCTTTATTGCTGATTTGGGTGGAATTAATAGTGTTAATTCTATCTCCTTCTTCCAGCCCCGCGATATATGCAGGAGTTCCTTTTTGCGGTCCCCGGCTAATTACAAGTCCCTTTTCTGTATCACTCACAGAAGCACCAATATAAGCCTCACTTTCATTTTGGGAGATATCTAATCCAACGCTTGCAAAAAGCTTTTTATAATCGGGCATATTGCTGTGGTAGATATAATTGCTGAAAAAGTCTGAAGCGAATTCCTTGCCTGCGTATTTACTTAAACTTAATTCCAGGTCGTCAATGGTATAAGGGTTTTCAGGTTCGCCGTAAGTTTCCCAAACGAGTTTCATAAAATCATCCAGGTTAAGGCCTTTTTCTCTCAGTTTAAGGTCCAGCGCAAGTCCAAGAATACTTCCGTAGGAATAATAGGAAATAAACGTGTTCTGGCGGTTCACGGGGTCTACTGAAGTTGCCGCATCTACAAAAGGTGCCTGGAAACTCATTTCAATCGGATTAAAATATTGTCTTGCCGGAGAGTTCCATACGTAATTAAAGGGGCCGTTGAGGCTGTTTACATATTCTTCAGGAGTGGTGATGCCGGCGCGGCAAAGGATAAGACCGGTGTAATAACTGGTAAATCCTTCGGCAAACCAAAGGGCGCCACTCATATTGGCTTCGCTAAAATTAAACGGCTCCAAAGATTTTGGCCGGATGCGTTCCACGTTCCAGGAGTGGAAATATTCGTGGGAAACTGTGCCTATATTTCCCTTCATTCCACCTTCGGCTAAGCTTTCCACATCGGTTAAAACGGTGCTGTTGCGATGTTCCATTCCGTCGCCGGATACATTGGGCATATAACAGGCGAGGAAGGTATATTCGCCAAAATCATAATCGGGCAGTTCTCCATAAACCGCTTTTTCCTGCGCCACGATTTTTTTAACCTGCTCCCAGTATTTGTCAAATTCCTGTTCGGTGCCGGGGTGGTGCAACACAAACCGGATATTTTGCCCGTCTACCGTATATTCCCTCAGATCAAAATCACTGATCTCTGTTGGGCTATCCATAAAATAATAAAGATTGGGAGCAAAATACTTATTTCCGTTTAAATGCTTCAGCTGGGTGGCAATTTTCCAGTCCGGATGACCTTCAGTATTAAAAGTCACTTCTATGAGGCGCTGCTTTAATTCTTCAGCATAAATAAAAGTGGCGGGAATATTTAGGTGTGCATGAGTTAAATCCACCTGCGTGTAAGTGCCATCGGCACGGTTGGCAAAAAGTGTATATTCTATATTTACGGTGCCGTCATGGCCGGAAATTTCCCAGGAATAGGCATCGGGCCTGGTTACTTCCAGTTCTTCCCCTTTGCTGTTGGTGGCTTTTACGCCGTAAACATTTTTAATAAACTCGTGCAGGGCATACCTCCCTGGAGAAGTGCGGCTCATCCGGAGGGTAAGCACTTCAGAATTCAGCTCTGGAAAAGTGGCTTTGATATTTGCCTCGTGATGTATAGCGTTTTTAAAAGAAACATTGTAGGTGTTGGTCTGTCCAAAACAAGTTACAGAAACCAGTAAAAAAGCGATTAATAGGCGCATGTGAAAGTTTTTGGCGGTAAATTAAAAAGAATATCAGAAAAGGCTGTTATTCTTCTTCGGTATATTTCAGAATATCTCCCGGCTGGCAATTCAGCGCCCTGCAAATGGCTTCCAAAGTAGAGAACCGCACAGCTTTGGCCTTTCCGGTTTTTAAAATAGAAAGGTTGGCGGTGGTAATCCCTATTTTATCAGCAAGTTCATTGCTTTTCATATTCCGCTTTTCCAGCATCACGTCTAAATTAATCATTATCGGCATAGCTTAGACGGTTAGCTCGTTTTCTTCTTTTAGTGTTCTGGCACTTTGAAAAATCCTTCCCAGGAACATGAAAAATGCGCCCAGAGCAATAAATAACCAGAAGTCCGGGAAGCTGATGTTAAATTCCATTCTGCTTTCTATGAGCATTTTTATTACAAATTCCCCTATGGCATCAATAACGATATACCAGATAATTAACTGGCCCACTAAGTTAAAACCTGCAATCTGGTACCTGGTGAATAACGGACCCTGAATAAGGTTTCGCAACAGTTTCCTGATGAGATAGACAAGGTATATCATGAAGCTGTAGTTAAAAAGAAAGTGTATCAAGGTAATGATGAGGGAGGTAGTTGAATCTACCACAAAATCTCCTGAAAATCGTTTGACGGGATATTCTATCGTACCGCCGGTAACAGTGTAAATAAAGAAAATCAGTAGGATACTCCAGCCTAATATTAATAAAGCTGATGTCCAGTATGGATTTCAATACTTTTGAAGGATTCATATTTTTAGTTATTATCGTTTATCAATAACAAACATAGATATAATTATTGATATTCGATAATTTTTTTAGAAGGCTTTATCTGAATTATTTTTAAGTAAAATGTAATAGAGAAATTTCATTATCTTCAAGAAGATACTTCTAATGTCCTGCCTTAGAGGAAGGCAAAACTTAATCTTTTTCTTTTAGCATCTGCAGCAGCAGATAAGTGCTTCTTCAATTTCCAAAAACTTAATAAATACTATTATATTTGCCTAGACACGGAATTTTTTCGAAAATATGCTCACAGCAATACTTTTAGGATTTTTATTTGCAGTTTTCCTGGTCTTTGCGGGAAAATTTTTCAAAGGAAAATTCTCGGTTCTGGCCTCTCTTATCCCGCTGGGACTTTTTATTTATTTCTGCAGGTTTATTCCTGAAGTTGGCAGTGGGGAAGTTATCAGACAAACTTACCAGTGGGTGCCGTCTTTTGGCGTGAACCTTAGTTTTACACTCGATGGTTTGTCTCTCCTTTTTTCCCTGATGATTACAGGAATAGGCTTTCTGGTGTTTGCCTATACTTCTTCTTACCTGAAAGGGCACGAATATCTGGACAGGTTTTACGGTTACCTGGCCGCTTTTATGGGGGCGATGCTTGGGCTGGTACTTTCAGATAACATGATCTCCCTGTTTACCTTTTGGGAATTAACCAGTATTAGTTCTTTTTTCCTGATTGGTTTCAATAATACCAGCGAAGCTTCAAGAAAATCGGCTTTAACGGCATTGGGAATAACGGGAATAGGTGGTTTGTTCCTCCTGCTGGCCGGCCTGGTGCTTGGAAATATATCAGGCACCTACAGCATTTCTGAAATGCTGAACATGAAAGAAGCGATAGCTGGACATGAGTATTATGTGATCGCCGTGATTTTTATTTTTATAGCGGCGTTTACAAAATCGGCCCAGTTTCCTTTCCACTTCTGGCTTCCTGGCGCCATGAAGGCTCCTACACCGGTTTCTACCTACCTGCATTCGGCTACCATGGTAAAGGCAGGGATTTATCTGTTAATGAGGATGACGCCTGTTTTAGGAGGTGAAGAAATCTGGAATACCACATTAATTATAGTAGGGGCGGTGACCATGGTTTATTCTGCCGTGCACACGCTTTTCAGGACAGACTTAAAAGGCATACTTGCTTATTCCACAATATCGGCGCTGGGAATTTTGGTTTTTCTCATAGGAATGGGTACCCGGGATACCTTTTTGGCAGCGGCTGTTTTTATTATAGTACATGCTTTGTATAAAGCGACTTTGTTCCTGGTAACCGGAATTATAGACCATGAAACAGGCACAAGGGATGTGACTGCCCTGGCAGGGCTTCGCAAAGTTTTAATGCCGGTGGCCGTTGCGGGATTTTTCGCGGCGATATCGAGTGCGGGAATTCCCCCAAGTATTGGATTTTTGGGGAAAGAGCTTACCTACGAAGGAACGCTGCATCCTGAAGTTTTCAATATTCTTCTTGTTGTTTCTATAGTTGTCACGAAGATTTTATTGCTGTGGGCAGGTTTTGTGGCAGGAATAAGTCCGTTTAAGGGGAAGCTGCCGGAGCGTTTTCAGAAAATCCATATGCCTCCTTTGGTAATGTGGCTGCCACCATTGTTGCTGGCAACATTGGGAATGGCCTTTGGGATTTTTCCCGCGCTTATTCAGGATAACATCATAAAACCAGTGGTTACCGCATTGGGGCAAAATCCGGAAGAAATCCACCTTGCCTTGTGGCACGGCTTTAATATGGTTTTTATTCTTAGTCTCGTGACCATTGTGGTAGGAACCATAATGTATTTTGTTATAAAGCCTTCAGAGAAATTGGTAGGTTTTATCTCAAGGTTTAATCCTGCTTCGCCCAAAACGATCCTTGAAAAACTTAATAGCGGTTTTATCATTTTTTCAGCCTACTGGACAAAGATATTTCAGAATGGGTATTTAAGAAATTATGTTTCTACAATTATTGTCTTTCTTGTAGTACTGGTGGGATATACCATGATTGGAAATACGAAGCTGGACCTGGATTATTCCTCTCTCACCAAGCTTTCAATATATGAAATAGTAGCGACCGTTATTTTAATTGTTGGTGTTTTTTATACCGTTTTTACAGGTTCCAGGCTGGCAGCAGTAGCAGCTATGGGGGTGATTGGCCTTGCCATTTGCCTCATTTTTGTTTTTTACAGCGCGCCGGATCTGGCAATGACGCAGTTTTCAATAGATACCCTTACCGTAATTTTATTTGTCCTGGTTTTATATAAATTGCCGCGATATTTAACGCTGTCTGATTATAAGATGCGGATTAAAGACGGGATTATTTCCTGCGCCTTCGGGCTAATTGTGGGAATTTTGGCTTTGGAAGTACTTTCTGAACCTGTACATAATGAGATTGGGGATTTCTACGCCAGAAATGCCTACATTATGGCTCATGGGAAAAACGTGGTAAATGTGATATTGGTAGATTTCAGGGGGGCAGATACGATGATAGAAATTTCGGTTTTGGCCATATCGGCAATTGGCGTATTTGGATTGTTGAAGCTTAGGCTGAAAAGTTCAGATAGAGTAAAATAATTAGTAGAATAACGCATGAAAACATTAATATTAAGAACAGCGTCTAATTACCTCTTGCCGGTACTTTTGCTGTTTTCTATTTTTATTTTGCTAAGAGGGCACTACCTGCCTGGTGGAGGCTTTGTTGGAGGCCTTATTGCAGCCATCGCTTTTGTGTTGCATTCCTTCGCCAACGGATTAAAAAACACCAAGGAGCTGCTGAAGATTCATCCCGGATTTCTTATGCCTACCGGATTGGCAGTTTCTTTTTTAAGCGGAATGGCACCCGTGCTTTTTGCAGATATGCCTTTTATGACAGGCCTCTGGATGCATGGGCATATTCCCGTGCTGGGTTCTATAGGCTCTGCCATGTTTTTTGATATTGGGGTTTACCTGGTAGTGGTTGGCGTAACCCTAACGATAATTTTCACAATTACAGAATCGGCTTAACGCAATGGAGATACTTTTAGCTTTAATGATAGGGATTCTTTACGCTGCCGGCATTTACATGATTTTGCGCCGCAGCCTGGTAAAGCTTATCATTGGGATTATTCTTATTGGAAATGGCGCAAACCTGCTGATCTTTCTTTTAGGAAGGATTACCAAAGGCGCGCCGCCTATTATTCCCGAAAATTCTGAAGTTTTCCTGGATGCCTATGCCGATCCCGTTCCCCAGGCATTAATATTAACTGCGATCGTGATTAGCTTCGGCCTTCAGTCTTTTGCCATTATCCTGGTAAGAAGGGCGCATAAAGTAGTGAAGACCGATGATTTAGATGAAATGAACGCAACCGACGAAGATTCATGACACAGCAAATTATAATATATCCCCTCTTTCTGCAGATTCTGCTTGCCATTCTCCTGATGTTTTTCTGGAACAGGATTAATGCGCAACGCGTTATCAGTATTATTGGAAGTAGCGCCAATCTGGCTCTTACCATCTGGATTTTTTCTGAAATCTGGCAAAATGGGATTTATTCTGTTCAGGCGGGGAACTGGGAGGCGCCCTTCGGGATTACCTTTGCCGCCGATACTTTTTCGGCTACCCTGGTGCTGCTTACGGCAATTTCGGGTCTCGCAGTTTCCGTTTTCTCCTCTGGCTCGGTAATACCAGACAGGTTGCGGTTTGGCTATTTCCCCATTTTCCACTTCCTGCTCCTGGGCCTTAACGGGGCTTTTCTAACAGGAGATATTTTTAATTTGTATGTATGGTTTGAGATTATCATTATCAGTTCTTTTGTACTTATCACCATTGGCGGTGAAAAAGCCCAGCTGGAAGGGGCTGTAAAATATTTTACGCTGAATATACTTGCGTCTATAATCTTTTTAACGGCCATAGCGGTTTTATATGGTTTAACGGGAAGCCTTAATATGGCCGATCTCGCCGGCAAGGTAGCCGCGGTAGAAAACCGTGGCCTTGTTGAAGTAACAGCAATTTTGTTCCTGATAGGCTTCGGGATTAAAGCAGCGGTTTTTCCTTTGTATTTCTGGTTGCCCGCCTCATATCATACCCCGCCGTCTGCAGTCTCTTCTATTTTTGGGGGATTGCTAACAAAAGTTGGGGTGTACGCGCTTATTCGTGTTTTTACGCTCATCTTTGTGGGAGATGTTTTCCTGGACCAGATCCTTATTGCCGTGGCAATTTTCACCTTAATCAGCGGTGGGTTGGGAGCGCTGGTACAAAATAACGTGAGAAAGGTTTTCTCATATCTTATTATTTGCCATATTGGGTATATGATCGCCGGGCTGGGCATGTTTACTGAAGTTGCTGTTGCCGGAGCGGTTTTTTACCTTATCCACGATATTGTGGTTAAAACAAATTTATTCATGCTTAGCGGTCTCCTTTATAAAATCAAGGCTTCCAACAGCATGAAAGTGCTTGGTGGATTTTACGCGCAGTATCCAAAACTCAGCTTACTGTTATTTATTCCCCTGTTTTCCCTGGTTGGAATTCCGCCTCTGTCGGGTTTCTGGCCTAAGATCTCTTTGATCCAGGCAGGTTTCTCCGGAGGAAACTACTGGACAATTGGCGCCATCATTTTTGCCAGTTTTATTACCTTGGTGATCATTGCGAAATTGTGGGCCGAGGTTTTCTGGAAAACGCCTGAAGAACGGCCAAGGCATTCCAGCTTTGAATATTTCAGCGATATTAGCAAACTTAGAAAGCTGCAATTTGTTGCTCCTGTTGTTTTTCTAAGCCTTGTGTCGCTTTACATTGGTTTTGGGGCAGAGCATGTTCAGCTGCTGTCTTCCAGAATCGCAGATGAGTTGATAAATAGTAATCAGTATATAGATGCTGTCCTGCACGGCGGTATGTAAATGATTGAAGAATGAAGAACAGGTTTGTATCAAATTTACTGCTTACCCTGGTATGGGTAGCCTTAACGGGGAATTTTAACTTCGCCAATTACCTGTTTGGCTTTGTGCTGAGTTTTATAATCCTCAGGGTGATTACAAGGGGCTCGGGGACAGCCAAATATTTTACTATTGTTCCCCGTATTATTGTTTTTATCCTGTATTTCTTTTACGAGCTGATAAAGGCAAACCTGCAGGTGGCATATGAGGTGATCACGCCCCATTACAGGATGAAGCCCGGGATTGTAAAAATTCCGCTGGATGTAAAGTCGAATATCGGGATTACCCTGCTGGCCAATTTAATTTCGCTCACCCCGGGCACTTTAAGCCTCGATGTTTCAAACGACAGGAAGGTGCTGTATGTTCATGCTATGTATATAAAAGACAGGCAGGATTTTATTGATAGCATAAAAAATGGTTTTGAAAAACGGATTTTGGAAATTTTGAGATGACGCTAAACGAATACTTATATTATATTATTTTACCCGTACTTATGGTGGCGATAATCCTTATTGTTTATCGCTTCCTTAAAGGGCCCAATATCGCAGATAAGGTAATTGCGCTGGACCTTTTAATTACAACAGGAATTGGGATTATAAGTGTTTACAGCATCCTTTCGGGCAAATCGGCTCTTCTGGATGTTGCCATGATCCTGGCGTTAATCGCTTTTCTTAGTACCGTAGCCCTGTCTTATTATCTTGAAAAAAGAAATAGAAAATGAGTTCTACTGTAATAGCCGTAATTGTAACTTTTGGAGCCCTGTTCGTGCTGCTCGCGGCCGTTGGGCTGGTAAGGATGCCCGATACCTATTTACGTATATCGGTAACCACCAAGGCGGCAACGCTGGGTGTTGGATTGCTCTTAATAGCCGTTGCGCTTCATTTTAACGATCTTTCCACCACTTCCCGCTCCCAGGTAATCGTGATTTTTATTTTCCTTACCGCGCCGGTTAGCGCGCACCTTATAGGAAGGGCTTCTTATTTTATAGGAATTAAACTCTGGAAGAAATCGGTTATGGACGATCTTCGTGGAAAATATCAGAAGAATTCCCATGTTCTAAAAAGTGAAATAGACGATACCCCTGAAGACAATATAGACCATACCAAAATGGAAGATAAATAGCTTCAGCCAGCTATTCCTCGTCTGGCTTGTCCTTTAATACCTTTTTCTCAAAGGCGCTAAAGCCAAGGTTAATCGCCAGGATAAAGAGGCTAATCACGGCAAGTTCCTGGTAAAGCCCGAACGCGGCTATAGAACCAACAGCTGCGCTGCACCAGGCGGTGGCTGCCGTAGTGAGGCCTTTTACATTTTTGCCGTGTTGTAAAATGGTGCCGGCGCCAATAAAACCAATGCCCACCACAACCTGCCCAAGCACACGGGTAATATCCACATTATCGTCATTGTAAAATCTTAGGGAAAGCAGGATAAATACACAGGAGCCAAGGGCAACAAGGCAATTGGTCCTCAAACCCGCGTTTTTGCCTTTCAGTTCTCTTTCCAGGCCAATTAGTAATCCGGCAACAGCTGCCAATCCCGTTCGCAAAGCAAATTCCTGCCATTCCATATCTTCAGACTTTTCTAAAGTTGTAATTTTGTTCTTATGTCCAAGTTACCATTAAAATTAGAGAAAAGCCTTGAGAACAGGAAACGGCAGTTGGCTTTTCGCACCCTTGGAAGTAGCCGGCAACTCTGCGATTTTTCTTCTAACGACTACCTGGGTTTCTCTTCTTCTGAAACGATTTTTGAAAATGCAGCAGAAATTTTGAAGCAGTTTAATTTGGTGCAAAACGGCGCCACCGGTTCCCGACTGCTTTCTGGGAACCACCATCTTTATGATATAGCTGAAGAATTTATACGGAAATTCCATAATGCGGAAGCAGCCCTTATTTTCAATTCGGGTTACGATGCCAATATTGGGTTTTTTTCAGCAGTACCACAACGCGGCGATTTTATATTTTATGATGAATTGGTGCATGCCTCTATTCGCGATGGAATAAAAATGAGCAATGCCAAATCTTTCAATTTTCGGCATAACGATTTAGATAGTTTGAAATTGAGGATCAAAAAAGTGAAACCCCAAAACGGCGATATTTTTATAGTAACCGAATCCATTTTTTCTATGGACGGGGACGCTCCTGATCTCAAATCTTTAGCCGATTTCTCTTCGGAAAATAATTTTTTCCTGATTGTAGACGAAGCCCATGCTACCGGGGTTCTTGGAGAAAATGGAGAAGGCCTTGTGCAGCAACTTGGGCTGGAAGAGCAGGTGTTTGCACGCGTTAGTACCTTCGGGAAGGCCCTGGGTTGTCATGGCGCCGCCATTTTAGGCAGCAATCGGCTTAAGGATTATCTCATCAATTTTGCCCGAAGCTTTATTTTTACCACCGCTTTGCCGCCACATTCCGTAGCCACAATTTTCTCTGCCTATCAATATTTAGCTGAAGAGGCCGGGCAGCAGCTTCAGCAGTTGACTAAAAACATCAGTTACTTCAGGGCGCAGCTTAAAAAATACAATTTGCAAACCAGCTTTGTGAAAAGCGATTCGGCGATCCAAAGTTGTATTGTTCCCGGCAATGCTGAAGTAAAGGCGGCTTCAGAAAAACTTAGGAAAGGAGGTTACTCGGTAAAACCAATATTGTCTCCTACGGTGCCCGTGGGAAAAGAGCGGCTGCGGTTCTGCCTGCATTCTTTTAATTCAGAAGAAGAAATAAAACGTGTTTTGCAATTGTTATCGAATTCAATTTAACCATGAAAAATAAATATTTTATCACCGGCATAGGAACGGAAGTGGGGAAAACCATAGTTTCGGCCATTGTTACCGAAGCCCTGGAAGCCGATTACTGGAAGCCTATACAGGCGGGAGATTTGGCAAATTCCGATACCCATAAAATCGGGAAATTTATCAGCAATAAAAAAACGGTTTTTCATCCCAATGCTTTCGCTTTGAATACCCCCATGAGCCCGCATGCGGCCGCTGAAATTGATAATGTTGAAGTGGCTTCGGAAAAAATCATCGAACCTAAAACTGAAAACCACCTGGTTATTGAAGGTGCAGGCGGCCTGCTGGTGCCAATTAACGATAAAGAAACCATTTTAGATCTCATCAAACCCGAATATAAGGTGATTCTGGTTTCGAGGCACTACCTGGGCAGCATCAACCATACCTTGCTTAGCCTGGAAGCCCTCAAAAATCGTGGGCTTGATTGCTTCGGAATTATCTTTAGCGGTGAGGAAAACCCTTCTTCCGAGGAAATCATCAGTAAAATGGGCGGGGTGCAGATATTGGGAAGAATTGAGCAGGAACCTTATTTTGACCGGAATGTGGTAAAAGAATACGCTGAAATTTTTAGAAGTAGATTATAAGTTTCTCCAGGTTAAAAAGACCTCACAGGTTTCTAAAACCTGTGAGGTCTGGCAAACAAGGGAATAAACAAAAAGGATTATGTCAGATTTCAATCAAAATATAAAAGAGCAAAAACTTTCAGAAAGGGATAAAAAACACCTTTGGCACCCGCTTACCCAGCATAAGATTTATCCGGATATGCTGGCGATTACCAAAGCCAAAGGCGCGATTTTGTATGGCGAGGATGGCAAAGAATATATAGACGGGATTGCTTCCTGGTACACCTGTATGTACGGACATTGCAATGAATACATAACTTCCAGGGTTTCGGAACAGATGAAAAACCTGGACCAGGTGGTGTTTAGCGGCTTTACCCATGGTCCTGCGGTAGAACTTTCAGAAGCTTTGATGCAGATTTTGCCTGCCGGCCAGCAGAAGCTTTTCTTTAACGATAACGGTTCCACGGCAACCGAAATCGGCATAAAAATGGCATTGCAGTACCATCATAACCTCGGGAATGACCGTAAGGTGATGCTGGCTTTTGAAGAAGGTTTTCATGGCGATACTTTTGGGGCTATGTCTGTCTCTGGTCTTTCGGTTTATAATGGCGCTTTTGAAGAGCATTTTATAGCCGTGGTACGTATTCCCGTGCCTACGGGAGAGAATAATGCTGAGGTGATAAGAAAGCTGAAAAATCTGATTACTGAATATAAAATCGCCGGTTTTATTTATGAACCCCTGGTACAGGGCGCAGCCGCGATGAAAATGCATGATGCCGAAGGCCTGGAGCGAATCCTTCAAATTTGTAAGGAGAATGAAATTATTTGTGTGGCAGATGAGGTGATGACTGGTTTTGGCAAAACCGGGAAATATTTCGCTTCAGATTACCTGGAAACCAAGCCTGATATTATTTGCATGTCTAAGGCGCTTACCGCGGGATTACTGCCCATGGGTTTAACTTCGTGTACTCAAAAAATTTACGATGCTTTTTATTCAGATGATATTGGAAAAGGACTTTTTCACGGGCACACCTATTCCGCCAATCCCCTGGCCTGTGCAGCGGCTTTGGCTGGAGTGCAATTATTGCTTTCCGAAGAAATCCAGGCAGATATTAAAAGAATAACCAAATCTCACCAGGATTTTCACGAGCGTATAAACGGCCATCTAAAAGTGACCAATACCAGGCAGCTTGGGGTAATTTACGCTTTCGACCTTAATGTGGAAATGGAGCGCTACGGCAACATTAGAAATAAGTTGTTTAAACATTTTATGGACAGCGGGATTTTTCTGCGCCCGCTGGGGAACACCATTTACATCCTGGCACCTTTCGTAACTTCAGATGAAGAGCTGGGGAAAATTTATAAAAGCATAGAAGCCGCGCTGGAAATTTTTTAGCTGAAATTTTAACGTTTCAGGATGGAAAATTCTTTGTGTTCGCATTCTTTTATTTGCGAATTTTAATAGATAAAATCCTGAAATTATGATGCACCCGGACACGGAAATCCGTTTTATCAGCGAAGAGATTGGTTATGGCGTGGTGGCTTTAAGGCGCATTCCCAAAGGCACGATTACCTGGGTCCAGGATGAACTCGACCAGATTTATACGCCGGAAGAGGTGGGGGAAATGAGCGAATTTGCAAGGCAGATGATAGATAAATATACCTTTAGGAACAACAAGGGCAATTTTGTACTATGCTGGGACACCGCGAAATATGTAAACCATAGTTTCCGCTCCAACTGCCTCTCCACGGCCTACGATTTTGAAATTGCCGTGCGTGATATACGGGAAGGTGAAGAACTTACCGACGATTATGGTTATCTTAATGTGACCGAGGCTTTTAGGGCCAAAGATGAAAATACCGAAAGAAAGGTTGTCTATCCCAATGACCTGGAGAAATTTTACCCCCTGTGGGACCGGCAGCTTCAACAGGCTTTTGGCCATATAAACAGCGTTCCGCAGCCCTTGCGGGCAATTATTCCGGCTGAAATACAAAAAGAAGTGCTGCTGGTGATAAAGGGCAAAAAGGAGATGAAATCTATTTTACATTGTTACTATAATGAAGATTAAGCCGGGAATATGGATTTCTGAAGAAATTTTATTGCCTAAAATTTAGCAGAAGCTTCCGCAGGCCTTATTTTTGCTGAAAAATTTCAGCTTTTGAAAAATCCTGTATCCATTACTTCAATCGCTTCGGTATCTGCCCTTGGAAAATCTTCAGAAGAAATCTGGCAAAATTATTTAAACCCTGCCCACCACCTCAAAAAAGGAGATTTTGAAGGAGATGAGGCCTACGCGGGGTTCCTTCCGCAGAAAGTAAAAGAAGAGATCGACAAGTTACGGTCTGGAAATGCCAATTTTCGATATGTGGATGATTCGGTGTTATACGCGATTTTCGCGGCAAGGCAGGCGGTGAAGAATGTCAGCTGGGAAAATGATAACAATATTGGGATTAATATTGGCAGTTCCCGTGGTGCTACAGGATTGTTTGAGAAATTTCACAAATCTTTTCTCGATAAAGGAAAAGCCGAAACCCTGGCTTCCCCAACCACCACTTTAGGGAATATTTCTTCCTGGGTGGGGCAGGATCTGGAGGCGGAAGGGCCGCAGTTTTCGCACAGTGTTACCTGTTCTACAGGGTTGCATGCTGTGGTGAACGGCATTGCCTGGATGCAGGCGGGTTTTGCAGATAAGTTTCTGGTGGGTGGCAGTGAGGCGGCTCTCACCCCGTTTACCATTTCCCAAATGAAGGCCATGAAGATCTATGCTTCCGAAGATCTGGATTATCCCTGCCAGGCGCTTAACATGCAAAAATCCCGAAACTCCATGGTGCTTGGAGAAGGGGCGGGCATTATCTGTATGGAAACGGGGAAAAAGGACGGCGCTATAGCCCAAATTTCAGGAATAGGTTATGCCACCGAAAAACTGAAGCACAGCGTTTCTATTTCTGCGGAAGGGGAATGCCTTCAGAAATCGATGAAAATGGCAATGAAGAATATTAATGTTGATGAAGTTGATGCGGTGGTTACACATGCCCCGGGAACACTGAAAGGTGACTTGGCTGAGGTCAATGCCATAAAAGCTGTTTTTGGCAAAGAAATTCCCGCGATAACTTCTAACAAATGGAAGCTGGGGCATAGCTTTGGCGCCTCGGGAGTGTTAAGTATGGAAATGGCAATTTTAATGCTTCAGCACCAGCAATTTATTCCCGTGCCTTTTTCAGAATTCAGCAAAAGCCCGCGCAAACTGGATAATATTCTGGTGAACGCGGTAGGCTTTGGCGGCAATGCGGTTTCGATTTTACTTAGTAAAGCTTAAAATCTTTGCCGCGGAAGGCTTATTAAACTGCAGTTTTAGTTATTTTTGAATACAAATTAAATTTCATGGCTACAAAACACGACTGGACCAAGGAAGAAATTCTCGATATTTATAATAAACCTTTAATGGAGTTGCTTTATGAAGCGGCCACGGTGCACCGGCAATACCACGACCCCAATACCGTGCAGGTTTCCACGCTTTTATCTATAAAAACAGGAGGTTGTCCTGAAGATTGCGGATATTGTCCGCAGGCAGCCAGGTACCATACCAACCTGGATGGTAACGATCTTATGAGTGTAAACCAGGTAAAGGCGCAGGCATTAAGGGCAAAAGCCGCGGGAAGTTCCCGAGTTTGCATGGGCGCCGCCTGGAGAAATGTAAAAGACGGGGAAGAATTTGATAACGTGCTGGAGATGGTACGTACCATCAATAAACTGGAAATGGAAGTTTGCTGTACCCTGGGAATGCTCACCGAAAACCAGGCGCAACGCCTTGCAGAGGCCGGTTTATATGCTTATAACCATAACCTGGATACTTCAGAGGAATATTATAAGGAAGTGATTTCTACCCGTGGGTATGAAGACAGGCTGAAAACCATAGATAATGTACGCAAAACCAATGTTACGGTATGTAGCGGCGGGATTATAGGAATGGGGGAAAGTGCCGATGACCGGGCGGGAATGCTTGTGGCGCTTTCAACATTAAATCCGCAGCCGGAATCTGTGCCGATCAACGCACTTGTGCCGGTTGAAGGTACGCCCATGGAGGAGCAGGAGCCGGTTTCTATCTGGGAAATGGTTAGAATGGTGGCTACTACAAGGATTGTGATGCCGGAAACACAGGTAAGATTATCTGCGGGTAGAACCCAGATGAGCAGGGAAGGACAGGCCATGTGCTTTTTCGCCGGTGCCAATTCCATATTTGCAGGGGATAAATTGTTAACTACTCCTAATCCCGATGTAAATGAAGATATGGAAATGTTCAGGGCGCTGGGCTTAAATCCGCAGAAGGCGTTTGAGAAAAAAGAACAGCCACAGAGCGTGGATGCCGAAAATTCACAATTCAGGCCTTTGGGAGAAAAACCGAAATGGACAAGGCCAGGACACGTGATAGAAAGGAACCTTCAGGCGCAGGAAAAACTGAAAAGCAAGGCTTAATTTCTTCAGGTAAGGCAATAAGATCTGCTAAATCATAGCCATGATTGATGTTTTTTAAGAGGAATAAAAAAATAAGCTATTTTATTCCGAAGAAATCTAAAGAAAGTGAAGAGTTGGATTGAATTTTAAATTGAGCAAGCTGGAAAAAACAAACATAGAAGTGCAGAAATTGAATGATGATGAAGGATGAAGGTCTGAAATTAAAGCAAATTCCCAGGGAGGAACGTATTTCCAAAGAAGATTTTTTGGAGAAATATGTGCGTCCTCAAAAGCCGGTGGTTATAGAGCATCTTATCGAAGACTGGCCTGCGTATAAAAAATGGAACCTGGATTATATAGAGCAGGTTGCGGGAGAAAAAGTGGTGCCTTTATATGATGACCGCCCTATTTCTTCAAAATTTAAATTTAACGAGCCGCATACCAGGATGAAAATGTCTGAGTACATTGAGCTCCTGAAATCCAAACCTACCAATTACCGCATATTTCTTTATCATATGCTTAAGGAGGTGCCAAAGCTGCAGCAGGATTTTAAATTCCCAGATCTTGGCCTGCGCTTTTTAAAGCAGTTGCCCACCTTGTTTTTTGGAGGGGAGAATTCTAAAGTGTTCATGCATTACGATATCGATTTTGCCAATATCCTGCATTTCCATTTCCACGGAAAAAAGCAATGTATTTTGTATCCTCCGTCAGAAAGCCAGTACCTGTACAAAGTCCCGCATGCCCTTATTTCACGAGAGGATATTGATTTTACCAATCCAGACTTTGATAAGTTTCCCGCGCTAAAAAAAGCCCGGGGTTATGTTACGGAATTAAAGCATGGTGAAACACTTTATATGCCTGAAGGATACTGGCACCAGATGACATATTTAACGGCCGGTTTTTCCATGAGTTTACGTGCAACTCCCAGGACGGTTACTAATTTTTCCAAGGCGGTTTATAACCTGATCTTTATGCGGCACTTCGATAATTATATGCGCAAATGGAAAGGCCAGAAGTGGATAGATTATAAAAATGAGCAGGCTGTAAAGCGCACCCACCGGAAGAATAAAATAGAAAGCTAATTTAGTAGTTCTTTCTATTCTCTTGTTTTTACATTTTATAGTGGTATCTAATGGATTACACAGCTGTTAAACCCTGTTAATCATTGCTAAAACTTCTAAAATAATTTTTTTAAGGCGCATTCTTTTTGGAACTTCAGGAGAAGAATATTAAAAAAATTAATTGTTATGAGTAAAGAAAAGAACCAAGAAGTTCAGCAAAAATTTGGAGAAGCAATAAATACCGGAAATCTTGAAAAAATCAGGGATTTAGTGGCAGATGATGTAAAAGATCATGATCCTGCTCCCAATCAGGGGCCTGGCCCACAGGGATATATCGACTTTTTTACCATGATGAGAAATGCATTTCCCGACATGAAAGTGGAAGTAGAGCAGTTGGTGGCCGATGAAGATAATGTGGCTTTTGCGTATACGCTTACCGGAACACACCAGGGAGATTTTATGGGAGTAGCCGGGACCGGCAAATCCATAAAGGCGCGTGGTATGCAAATTAGCCGTTTTAAGGATGGAAAATTAGTAGAAAGGTGGGGAAGCAGCGATGAGCTGGGAATACTTAAGCAAATAGGAGCAAATCCTGTGTAAGCTAGTCAAAGAAACTGCTGGAAACATCAAATACCAGGTGGGCTTCATAGCCTTTGCGAAGAAGATAATCACTTAATTTTTTCTTCTTTTTAAAGCTGTTGGGCTCAGGAATAAGAGATAATTTTTTCTCTGCCAGTTCGTGCAGAGTGGCAAAATAATCGTCCTCATCAATTTCGGTGAGGGCGATTTTTATTATTGGAGAGGAAATTTCCCTCAGCTTAAGCTCCTGTTTTATTTTAATTCTTCCCCATTTTTTTATTCTGAATTTCCCCCTTACAAAACTTCTTGCAAATCGTTCTTCATTTAAAAATCCTTCCTGCATCAGCTGAATAATAATTTGTTCCTGGGCTGCAGGGATCATATTCATCTCTTTCAGTTTTTCTTCCACTTCCTTATGGGAGCGGTCGCGGTAGGCGCAGAACTGCATCAGCTTGAGGGTGGCTTCTTTTAGGGTGTAGGATTTATGGGAGGAGTTCTTTTTCATCATAGCAAAAGTAAGAAGGAAGTTGGAAATTGGAAAAAATTGGATATAGAGGAAAGTGTTCAGTGGAAAGCGGGAAAAAATAAAGCAGAAAGAATTAGATTTATAAAAAGCGCTTAACTGGAATAGTGAAGAATAGAAAGAAGAAGTAGATATGATTGGAAATGAAATTAGCAATCTCAATTCTCTTTTCTAACTTCTAAGTACAAAAAAACGCCTCCCGAATTAACGAAAGGCGTTTTTTAGTTATATAATTACTTTCCCGTCTTTATCGTGAAAGTGGTATTCTAAATACGTGTAAGCGTCTCTAGGTAATATTTTCACCCAGCGTTTATGGTCCATAAACCATTGCGAGCGGGGAGATGGAAAACCTTTAGTTAAAAAGGCTGCAATAAAGGGGTGCGCACTAAGAGTTATCTTCTTATGATTTTTCTTAAGTAATTTCTCAAAGTCGGCCTTAATCTTGTTTATTAAAATTATTGGTGCCTCAATTTCACCACTTCCGTTAGGGTTAATCTCACGGGTTTTAATATTCATTTCAGGCCTTACGCGTTGTCTTGTAATTTGAATCAATCCAAATTTACTTGGTGGCAAAATCTTATGTTTTGCCCTGTCATCACTCATTTCTTTTCGCAGGTGATCAAAAAGTTTTTTCCTGTTTTCGGCTCTACCCATATCGATAAAGTCAATAACAATAATGCCACCCATATCGCGAAGTCTTAGTTGGCGGGCTATCTCGGTAGCACTTATTAAATTCACCTCGAGTGCGGTATCTTCCTGGTTTTTGGATTTGTTAGACCGGTTACCACTGTTTACGTCTATAACATGCATGGCTTCGGTATGTTCTATCACCAGGTAGGCGCCTTTACTCATAGAGACGGTGCGCCCAAAAGAAGTTTTTATTTGTCTTTCGATACCGTATTTTTCAAAGATTGGTACATTGGATTGGTACAATTTTACTATTGATTCTTTTTCGGGGGCAATCTCGCCCACATAGTCTTTAATTTGTGTATATAAAGCCTCTTCATCTACCACTATAGAAGTAAAGCTGTCGTTAAAAATGTCTCTTAACAGGGAAGATGCCCTGTTGAGCTCGCCCAGTACTTTAGAGGGATGGTGTGGCTTATACAGTTTTTTGCACATTGCTGTCCAGCGACCCATTAAATTTTGGAGGTCCCTGTCCAGTTCTGCTACTTTTTTGCCTTCGGCTACGGTTCTAACAATTATCCCAAAACCTTTGGGTTTAATGCTTTTTACCAATCTCTTAAGGCGTTCCTTTTCTTCCTTGCTCTCAATTTTTTGAGAAACCGAAATGCGGTTGGAAAAAGGTACCAGTACGATGTACCGGCCGGGGAGGGAAAGCTCAGAGCTTATCCTTGGGCCTTTTGTGGAGATTGGTTCTTTTACTACCTGAACCAGTATCGATTGATTTGACTTTAAGACATCGGCAATACTGCCGTTTTTGTCTATGTCTTTTTCAAAAGTAAAATTCTTTAGAGAATAATCTTTTAATTTACCTGTGCTTACACGTTTTATGAACTTCAGCAAAGAAGAAATTTGAGGACCCAGGTCGTGATAGTGTAAAAAACCATCTTTTTCATAACCTACATTTACAAATGCGGCATTTAGCCCGGGGACAGATTTTCTAATTTTGGCAATAAAAATATCGCCAACATTAAATTTGTTGTCATCTTCTTCCTTGTTGAGCTCAATAAGTTTTCCATCTTTTGTTAAGGCAAAATCTACAGCAGAGGATTCGGACCTGATAATTAATTCTTTGTCCACTCTTTTAGATTTTTATCCACATCTGCCTTGGCAGACATAGATGGATTAAACATTATTTTCTCACAGGGTTTTCAATCCTGAAGAAACTTTAAACCTAATGCTTAAAGTTTCGATTTCAATGAACGTTTTAACTAAAAAAAGTAGTGCGAGACTACTTTTTCTTGTGACGGTTAGCTCTTCTTCTTTTCTTACGCTTGTGCGTGGCTACCTTATGTCTTTTTCTTTTTTTACCACTTGGCATAGTGTTGTCTTTTTAATTAGTAATTTTCTCTTATAAAAACTGTATTAAAACAGCGCTGTTATTCTTTAACTTCAACGTTGCTCTTTACTCCTTCTACAAAGATTTTTGCAGGTTTAAAGGCAGGAATATTATGAGCAGGAATTTTAATTGTAGTATTTTTAGAAATGTTTCTTCCGGTTTTTTCTGCCCTTGTTTTAACCACAAAGCTTCCAAAACCTCTTAAATAAACGTTGTCTCCACTCTCCAGTGAAGTTTTAACTTCCTCCATAAAGGATTCAATAGTAGCCTGAACATCACCTTTTTCCATTCCTAGTTTTTCTGAAATGTTTGCTACGATATCTGCTTTCGTCATTTTCGATCTATTTAATTATAAATGGGGTTTAAATTTTCAAGGGTGCAAATATAAGAATTATATCTTCAATATTTCAAGCCTAATTCATTAAATAATAAAGGAATAAACAATTATAATTGCAATTCCATAATTTAGTCTATGAATTTTTCCCGACAGCTGGTAAGCTGGTATTTAACAAATAAAAGAGATTTGCCCTGGCGCCAAACCCGTGAGCCATATAAAATATGGCTTAGTGAAATAATGTTGCAGCAAACCCGGGTGGAGCAGGGAATGCCTTACTACTATCGTTTTGTTGAAGCATTCCCTACTGTTTTCGACCTGGCTGAAGCTTCGCAGCAGGAAGTTCTTAAACTCTGGCAGGGACTGGGTTATTATTCCCGTGCCAGGAACCTGCATGAAACCGCTAAATATATAGCTGGAGAACTTTCTGGTGTTTTTCCTGATAACTACAAAGGCCTGCTTGAACTGAAAGGGATTGGAGATTATACCGCCAGCGCAATTGCATCTATTTGTTACAATGAAGCGGTAGCGGTGGTAGACGGTAACGTGTATCGTGTGCTGGCCCGCTATTTTGCTGTTGAAACGCCTATAAATACACCTGCCGGGATCAGGGAATTTAAAAAGCTGGCCGCTGAGATGCTGGACCATAATAATCCTTCTACCTATAACCAGGCAATAATGGAATTTGGGGCGTTGCAGTGCAAACCAAAAAATCCGCTTTGCGAAACTTGTCCTTTAAATAATAGTTGCCTGGCACTTCAGCAGAAAAAGATTGGCGTTTTACCTGTCAAGCTGAAAAAGGGAAAAATCAGGAAGCGGTATTTTAATTATCTTGTTTTTCAGAATGAGGAAAACACCACACTTCTCCACCAGCGTACAGGCAAAGGAATCTGGCATGGTTTGTATGAATTCCCCCTGATTGAAACCAAAGAGCAATTAACTGCCAAAGAGTTCCTTTCCGCAGAAGAAGTGAAGGCAGCTGTGGGAGAAAACAGTACAGTGCAACTTTATAATGAAATGCCGGTAGTGCACAAATTATCGCATCAGCATATTTATGCGCGCTTTTGGCTGGTGGAAAGTGGAAATTTGTCAACAGAGGCTATTCCCATGGATAAAATTGAAGATTATCCGGTGCCGGTGCTTATCCAGAATTTTCTGAATGAATACGAACCTTCAGATTATTAGCTGAGTTTCCTCCGAAACTCAAGTTAAAAAGAAAAAGAGTTAAAAAGTTAAAAGTTTGGATTGCTGTATTTCCATTCTCCATTATCAACTGTCCATTTCCCTATCACTCTTCACTTTGTAGGCTTATATTGTAAACTGTAAGGTGGGCTCTAAATTTTAACTCTTCCCTCATTTTTTCTCTTTTCTTTCCTCTTGGCTCTTTACTCTTCTACCTATTTTTTCCTGATTCTTGCAGCGGTCATTTCTCTTTAATAGAGCAATACTGCTTTCATATAAATTTTCTGTCGATAAGATTATTGCGCCGGCAAAATTTTCTGTATTTTACATCTTATTATTTTTAACATGGTTGCCTGGATTTATCTTCCTGAAGCTAATTATTTTTAGCTTTGCGGAAATTTTCAGTACAACAACCAGGAGAAATTTAAGAAAGATGACAGGAACACTTAACAAAGTAATGCTCATTGGGCACACAGGAGATGATGTAAAACTGCATTATTTTGAAGGTGGCGGTGTTATTGGGCGTTTTCCATTGGCTACCGATGAGAGTTATACCAACCGAACCACCGGGGAAAGAGTGAACAACACCGAATGGCACAACGTGGTGGTAAGAAACAAAGCTGCTGAAGTTTGCGAAAAATATCTCAAGAAAGGAGATAAGGTTTATGTGGAAGGCCGTATTAAAACCCGCAAATGGCAGGATGACCAGGGAAATGAAAGGTATTCTACCGAGGTGCAATGTACAGACTTCACTTTTCTAACTCCAAAAGGAGAGAGTGGAGGCGGTTCTTCTGCTCAAAATACTCAAAATTCGCAGGGATACGGCGCTGGAAACCAGTCCAAAAATGATACCTTTGCAAATCAAAATCAACCGATTGGACAAAACGAAGAAGAAGACGATTTGCCATTCTAGAGTTTAACTAAAATTTTCGCCTTTGGATCCGGAACCTCCCAGTTTGTTTTTATTTTGGGCCGCTTTCAATTTTACCCAGGTAATAAGCCTCATTATCTTATTGCTTTTATTATTCTGCTCGGCACTCATCTCGGGAGCCGAAGTCGCTTTTTTTTCCCTTACTCCGGCTAATTTTATAACCGAAGATGGAAAAAGGACCAAAACCCAGGAAATTGTTATCAGCCTTTTGGATAAACCCAAGAAGCTGCTGGCAACTATACTTGTTGCTAATAACTTTATCAATATTGCCATTGTCCTGCTTTTTGATTCTTTAGCCGATGCTCTTTTTGGCGGAATGGATACCGAACTATGGGGTATAGATTTTAGGTTTGTGCTGGAAGTGGGGGTAGCTACATTCCTCATCCTGCTTTTTGGTGAAATTTTACCGAAGGTTTATGCCAGCAGGAACAACGTCCGGTTTTCTAATTTTATGGCTTATCCGCTAAATGTGCTCGATACACTTTTATCTCCGTTAAGCACTCCTATGCGGGAAGCCACGCTTTATATTCATGAGAAATTTGGGAAAAAGCGTTCTTATATTAGTATAGATCACCTGTCCCAGGCGCTGGAGCTAACCAGCGAGGAAGACACTTCTAAAGAGGAGCAAAAAATCCTGCAGGGAATTGTTTCCTTTGGGAATACCGATACCAAGCAGGTTATGCGGCCAAGAATGGATATTTTCGCCCTGAATGAAGCCGATACTTACCAGGAAATCATTCCTGCTATTATAGAAAATGGTTATTCCAGGATTCCGGTTTATAAGGAGAATATAGATAATGTTTCGGGTATTTTATATGTGAAAGATTTGTTGCCTTACCTGGAAGAAAAAACTTTTGAATGGACCAGCCTTCTTCGGGAGCCGTATTTTGTTCCTGAGAATAAAAAACTGGACGATTTGCTAAACGATTTTCAGAGTAAAAGAAATCACCTGGCGATTGTGGTAGATGAATATGGCGGGACCAGCGGGCTAATTTCCCTGGAGGATATTATTGAAGAAATTGTAGGGGATATAAGTGATGAGTTTGATGATGAAGATCTTATTTTCTCAAAACTGGATGAAAATAACTTCATTTTTGAAGGTAAAACTCCGCTGAAGGATTTTTATAAGATCATAAAGCTGGAAGATACCACGGGATTTGAAGAGCAAAAAGGAGAAGCCGAAACCCTGGCAGGATTCCTCCTGGAGATTTCGGGAGGATTTCCGAAGAAAAATGATGTGATCACTTTTCTTAATTACAGTTTTAAGGTTGAGGTAATAGACGACCGGCGAATCAAACAAATAAAAGTAAGCATCGCACCAATATGAAGCTGAAAAATGTAATTTTAATTTTTCCCTTCCTGCTTTGGGCCTGTGCAGATGATCCGCAGCCTAAGCCTCGCGCTTTTCTGGCCCTGGAATACCCTGAAGCCGAATATTCCCGCGTGGATATTGGCTGTCCTTATTCTTTTGAAAAAAATGAGCTTGCTGCTATTTCTCCTTCACTTACCAACACTCCCTGTTGGATAAACCTGGATTATGGATCAATGAACGCTGCTATTTATCTCACCTACCAGCAGGTGCATAATAACCTGGATTCTCTGCTGCGCGATGCTCAAAAGTTACCTTTGCAGCATACCATTAAGGCAGACGCCATTGAAGGTGATGTTTACACAAACGATGTGAGGAACACATACGGGATGTTTTATGAAATTTCCGGCGATGCTGCCTCCCAGGCACAGTTTTATTTAACTGATAGCACAGAGCATTTTCTTACCGGCTCTGTTTACTTCAATAGCTTGCCTAACTATGACTCTATAGTCCCTGCAGCCGATTATATTGAAAGAGATATGCGCCACCTCATGGAAAGCCTGAGCTGGGAATAATCTTCCTGAGGGCAGTATCAGGGTCATTAAATCAGCACATAAACCGGTATATAGTACACTAAAACTTCTTTAGTTTAGTACGGATCATTTTCCAAATATTTCTGCGGAAGAAATTAGGCTCCCGAAAGAGGAAAAACTTTATTTAATGCTTTGAAGCTTCGCAGGAATTTCGATTTTTGCGCTCTAAAACTTTGTAATGCCTGCGAAAAATTTAAAATGGATTTACCTGATCTTGCTTTCCCTTGTTTGGGGAAGTTCCTTTATCCTTATTAAAAAAGGGCTTGTGGGCCTGTCGGCCTTGCAGGTAGGTTCCTTCAGAATTATTTTTGCCGCTTTGTTCCTCATCCTCGTGGGCTTTAAATCTATCCTGAAATTAACAAGACAGCAGTGGAAGTGGGTTGTAATTTCAGGTTTTCTTGGCTCCTTTTTTCCGGTTTATCTTTTCTCTTTTGCTGAAACAGAAATCGACAGCGCCATTGCTTCTATCCTTAATGCCACGACACCCTTACTTACTCTTATTTTTGGCGGACTTTTCTTTAAAGCAATTTTTACGCAGAATAAATTATTTGGGGTGGTAATTGGGTTATTAGGAACAGCCGGGTTAATTCTTAGCCGAGCAAGTGTAAATCCTGGCCAGAATTACTTTTACTCCGGATTGGTGGTTTTGGCTGCAGGATTCTATGCCATAAATGTGAATATCCTGAAGACTTACATGAGCGACATTTCAGCATTAGGGATAGCAGCAGGAAACTTCTTTGTATTGCTTTTTCCTGCACTGGGGATGCTCTGGTTTTCCGGATTTTTCTCTTCGGAATTTCCCGGGCCTGAAGTTATTTCTTCCATGGGCTTTGTGGCGATATTAGGAATAATTGGCACCGGAGTAGCCATGATTATCTTCAATAGATTAGTGCAAATTTCAGATCCTGTTTTTACCACTTCCGCTACCTATACCATTCCTGTGGTGGCTTTGGGCTGGGGAATTCTGGATGGCGAGGTATTTAGCTTCTGGCAATTGTTTTCAGCGGCAGTTATTTTGCTAGGGGTTTTTATTGTGAACCGGGCAAAGAACCTTTATACAAAAAAGAGGAAACAGGCCGTATAAAAAAAGCCGGCTTCTTTATAGAAAACCGGCTTTTCCAACATTAATAAAAAACTATTCCTGGAAATCTGAAGCATCTACGCCTTCATTTACAAGAATCTCGCTAACATTAAATTCAAATGTCTGAGGTCCTGCAGACTGCGTGATTGTGTAAGGAAATTTTACACCGCTTACTTCCTGATAATTACTGTAGCCGGTTGGAACACTCATGGTTTGCCCTCCCTGGCTTACTGTTTTCACAGATTTTACTTTTAAACCGCTTTCCACATCATAGTACACAGTTTGGTTTTCACTGGGAGCTATTGCATAAGCATCTTTCCTATCTACCTGCTCTATTCCTTTTAGTTCTGCGCCTGCTGCATCAAGTTCAGGAAAAGGAGAGGCATCGGCTTTGGCAGCTTTAATTTGCTCGTCGGTATAAGGGATTTTTTGCCCCTGTGCCAAAATAAATCCGGTTTCTCCGTTGAATATCTGTTTATTCATTGTGTTTCCTCCCATAGAGACTTCCTGGGCGAGTTTTCCTTCGCTGGTCCTCTTCATTTCAAGGCCCAATTTCATGCCCTGTACTTCTGCTTCAGCAATTATAACTACGCTTTCCACATCATTTACGGCGTCTTCGCCACCAATAGCTTCAATATACTTGTTATATACTTTTTCAACAGTCATGGAAGGATCCATGTTTTTATTGTAATCTGGCTTTTCGGTAGGTTCCGCATATTTATTATAATATTTCACCGGAATATCTTTCCCGTTATAGGAAACTTTCTCCAGGTTTTCCAGTACTTCACTGCCTTTTCCCACCACAATTATGCGGGCGTTGTCGGCAAGGAAATATTTTTTGGCAACCCTCTCAACATCTTCAACGGTCACCTCATTGATCCTTTGGAGGTAAGTCTCGTAAAAATCTTCTGGTAAATCTTCGGTTTCCACATCTAAAGCAAGGCTGGCAAGGGTCGCAGGTTGTTCCAAAGACAAAACAAAATCTCCGGTGTACTTAGCTTTCGCATTTTCCAGTTCCTTTGTACTAACCTGCTCATTTCTCATTTTATAGATTTCATCTAAAAAAGCCACTACAGCACTGTCAGTCACCGCGTTTCTTACACTTGCACTGGCAACAAAAGTAGCCGCGCCATATTTGTCATTTCCAGTCCTGGAATAGGCACCGTAGGTATAGCCTTTATCCTCCCTAAGGTTAAGGAATAAACGGGCTTCCCCGCCACCACCAAGGATTTTATTGGCTAGAAGAGCAGGGAAATAATCCTCGTCCTTCATTTTTAGGTCTATGGTATTTACAACAGCAATTTCACTTTGCACCGCATTTGGCATATCCACAAAATCAATTTGCGTGTTATCCACATTGGTTACTTCAGGAATATTGTTTTCAGGAAGGCTGCGTTTTTCCCAGCTGTTGAAATTTTTCTTTACCAGCTTTTTTACATTGCTATAGTCCACGTCTCCCACTATAACCAGATAAGCATTTTGTGGTACAAAGTAATTTTGGTAGAAATTCTTGGTATCTTCAAGGCTAATACCTTCAACTGTTTCCTGAGTGGTAAATTCGCCGTAAGGATGTTCTTTGCCATAGGCAAGGGCAGATCTTACCCTGGAGGCAGTAAAGCCTACGTCTTTCTGGCTTGCCTTTAGGTTCTCGATTTGCCTGTCCTTGGCTTTTTCAAATTCTTCCTGAGTGAACTTAGGATTCAAAGCTCCGTCTGCCATTAGCTCCAGGATCCTTGGGAAATATTTAGAAAGAGCATTGGCATTAGCCCCGCTGGAATAAAAATTAAGCCTTGCCCCAAGAAAATCTACTTCTTCGTTAAATTTATCTTTGGAGATGTTTTGCGTTCCTGTACCAAGCAGGTCTCCTGTAAGTCCGGAAACGCCGGCTTTTTCTCCTTCGGTAAAAGGTGGGTTGTCCAATCTTAGCGCCATGGAAACTCTGGGAAGTTTGTGGTTTTCAACAACCATGACCTTTAGTCCGTTATCCAGGGTGAAACTTTTTGGCTTTTCTACATTTACTTTTGGAGCCGGGCCTGGCTCGGGTTGTGTGCTTCGGTCTATTTGCGCACTGGCTCCAACAGAGATGAAAAGGAGGAGTGCAAAAGCTAATATATTGTTTTTCATTATTCTTAAAATTTAATTTTTTATTCTACGTTGCTGCTTTCTGGTAAATACTCAAGAACCACTCTTTGGTTAGGCTTAAGATATTCGTTGGCCACTCTTTTAATATCTTCTCTTGTAATTGATCTGTAAATTTCAATTTCTTCATTTATAAGATCGGTATCCCCGTATAACAGGTAATTACGGGCTAAAGAATTGGCTATTCCGGCAACGCTGGAATTTGAATTTACGTAGTCGCTTTCGGCTTTATTCTGAAGTTTCTGAAAGTCTTTTTCAGAAATAAGTTCATTTCTGAGTTTGGCGATTTCCTCTTCCATTTCCTGGTTAAGGGTTTCTAAAGAAGTGTCTCCCAGCGGAAGGGCGAATATGAGGTACATCCCGTAATCTTCCTGCTCAAGGTTAAAAGCGGCTACCTGTAGCGCCTGTTTTTGATCGTCTACCAGCTTTTTGTAAAGCTTGGAGCTGTTCCCGCCACTCAGGTAATCGGAAATCATGTTTAGGATATAAGAGTCCTTATCGGTAAATTCCGGAGTTCTGTAAGCAAGAACGGTGGCAGGAATCTGGATGTTTGGATCTGTGGCAGTAGCGTTAATCTGCTCTGTGATTGGCTCTTCTTCCGGGAGGTTCCTGTTGATTTCTTCCCCTGAAGGAATAGGGCCGAAGTAATCCTGGATCATTCTCTTTGTTTTGGAAATATCAATGTCCCCGGCCACTACTAAAACAGCATTATTAGGTACATAGTACTTGTCGAAATATTCTTTAAATTCATCAAGCGTTGCAGCATCAAGATCTTCCATGTATCCTACGTTTGGATCTTTGTATGGATGCTTTTCGAAAAGATTTGATGAAACAGATTGTAACAGGTTGCCGTAAGGAGAATTATTGTATCTCATTCTTCGTTCTTCCTTTACCACTTCATTTTGGGTGTCTACACCTTCCTGTTTAATTATTGGGTGCATCATCCGTTCGGATTCCATCCAAAGGCCCAGTTCCAGGTTATTGGAAGGAAAAATTTCATAATAGTAAGTCCTGTCATTGGTGGTATTGGCATTGTTGCTCCCTCCATTGGAGCTTACAATTTGGAACCATTTGCCTTTTGGAATATTTTCGGTTCCTTCAAACAGCAGGTGTTCAAAAAAGTGGGCAAAACCCGTCCTGCCTTCTTCCCGGTCTTTCCCGCCAACATGGTACATTACTGAAGTAGCAACTACCGGGGCAGTGTTGTCCTGATGTAAAATCACATGCAGGCCGTTATCAAGGTTATACTCGGTAAATTCTACCTCCTGGGCGTTACCATAGCTCCCAATAAAAAGGGCTATGGCCAATGTGGTAATCTTGTGGATCATTTTTTAACAGTTTTTTTTAATGCACAATATAAGGATATGAAATGTTCTATATGTTACAGGATTATGACTTTTATTGAAAAGCCCCTGTTATATAGGGTTAAAAAACAAAATTAACATGCTGTTAAGGCATATTGCGTCATATTTTCCTGAAATTTATATCAAATAAGTTTGATCATGAATAAACTAAGCATCCCCTTAAAATACGGAATTTTTACAGCTATTGCGTTAATTGCCTATTTTTTGATCTTATCGCTTTTCGGGTTGAATGTTTTTCCTGCTTATAGTCTATTTAACGCGGTAATTACCGCAGCTGGAATGTATTTAGCTATAAAAAAATACAGGGATAAGAAGGGTGATAAATTCAAATACCAAAAAGGCTTCGCCACCGGAATGTATACAGGCTTTGTTGCCACTATCCTTTTTACGGTCTTTTTCGCTGTTTATGCTGCAGATATCAATCCGGAATTTTTCCATGAACTGGTCGGCATGTGGGAATCTGAATATGAAACCCCGCTCGGCCTGGTGATCTTTGGAGTGGCACTTATGGGGGCTTCTACCACTGTTGCCCTTACACTTACTTATATGCAACTTTTCAAAAGATCGTGGAATACTAAAGAAGGAAATAAACATCGTTTATAAATTTTCAGAAAACAGATAAAGGCTTTGCTAATTAATTAATTAGAATTATATTTGCACCCGCTTATAAATAAGCGAGATTATCTTTAGATAAATAAATTTAATTAATTAAACACGCTATGTACGCAATTGTAGAGATAGCAGGGCAGCAATTTAAAGTTGCAAAAGACCAGAAAGTATTTGTACACCGTTTGGCGGGAGAAGAAGGAGACGACGTTTCTTTTGACAAAGTTCTTCTTGCCGGTGATGGTGACGATGTTACTCTTGGCGCCCCGGCTATAGAAGGCGCTCTTGTAGGAGCAAAAATCACCCGTCACCTAAAAGGGGACAAAGTAATTGTTTTTAAGAAGAAAAGACGTAAAGGTTACCGTGTTAAGAATGGTCACCGCCAGGCTTTAACTGAAATCCAGATTGGAGATATCACCCTTAAAGGTGGTAAGAAATCTTCCTCTTCAGAAAAGACTGAAAAGAAAGAAGAAACCAAAGCTAAATCTGATAGCACTTCTGAAGACCTAAACAGCAAAACTGTTGTGGAATTAAAAGAAATGGCTAAAGACAGAGGAGTTGAAGGGTATTCTTCAATGAAAAAAGCAGAACTGATTGCTGCATTAAGCTAATTTTATTAATATTTTAAAACTGAAATAAGATGGCTCACAAAAAAGGAGTTGGTAGTTCCAAGAACGGTAGAGAATCAGAATCGAAACGCTTAGGTGTTAAGATCTTTGGAGGACAGGCTGCCGTAGCCGGGAATATCATAGTAAGACAAAGAGGAACTGCACACAATCCAGGTGAGAATGTGTATGCAGGGAAAGACCATACATTACACGCCAAAGTAGACGGTGTAGTGAAATTTACTAAAAAGAAAGATAATAAATCTTATGTTTCTGTAGAACCATTTGAAGCATAGGGAATTTCTTTTCGAAATAAGATGAAGCCTCCGGACAACCGGAGGCTTTTTTGTTATAAAATCAATCCATTGAAAGGATTATATTAGGCATTTCAATGTGTCGTCAGGCTTCGCTGGTTCCTTTTCCGGAAGTAAAAACCACATCATCTTGTATAAAACTCATAGCCCCTTAGCTTTTTCAACGATCTGTTTAAACTCAGCTTTAAAACCATGTTCATCGGGAAGATTTACTTCATCTAACCAATATAGTACTTTATCATAGCTGCTGGAGCCTTTAAACTGGGAATCTGATAATAGCATAGAAAAAGAAGATATGCTTGCCGTAAATTTCATATAATCAGAGGACTGTTCAAAAGAATTTTCATCGTCAAATATCTCTAATTCCATAGCTGAACTTGTATTACTGGCTGGTTGCTTGTATCGAAAATCTATAGTAAAAGCCGGTAGCTCAAAATCAGAGTTAGCGGCAGGAATAATCTCATAAAGTGCAGTTATATTCTGCCCGGCACCAATTTCGCCGGCATCTTTTTGGTCGTCTTCAAAGTCTTCTTCATTTAAGATCCTGTTTTCATATCCTATAAGCCGGTAGGCTTCAACATTTTTCGGGTTAAAGTTTACCTGTATTTTTACATCTTTAGCTACAGTATAAAATTTATTGTAGTCGTAGATAAAAACCTTTCGAAGTTGCTCAAGGTTGTCCAGATATTCGTAGGTGCCATTTCCGTTGTTGGCTATTTGTTCCAGTGCCGCATCGTTTAAGTTACCCCGGCCAACTCCAAGTACTGTTATAAAAATTCCGGATTCCCTTTTTTCTTCAATAAGGTCTACAAGTTCCTCCTGGCTGGAAATACCTACATTAAAGTCCCCGTCAGTTCCAATCACCACCCGGTTATTTCCATTTTCAATAAAGTTTTCCTGAGCTATTTCATAAGCGGTTACAATACCTTGTGCACCAGCCGTACTGCCTCCCGCACCTAACTGATCTATAGCATTCTTAATCTTCTGTTTTTCGCTCCCCGGAGTAGATTCCAAAATCACCCCTGCAGAACCGGCATAGGTCACAATTGCTACTTTATCTTCATCGTTCAGTTCATCTACAAAATATTTGAAACCGTTTTTGAGCAATTCCAGTCTATCTTCGCTGCCCATGGAGCCTGAGACATCAATTAGAAAAACGAAGTTCGAAGATGGCAGGCCTGCTTTTTCAATAGATTTGCCTTTTATGCCAATGCGTACGAGTTTGTTGGCATTATTCCATGGGCTACGGCTAATCTCCCCGTTGAGAGCAATAGGGTGGGAATCATTGTTAAAGTTATAATCAAGGTTGAAATAATTGATCAGTTCTTCAGTTCTAATTGCTCCTTTAGGAGGTAGCTGGTTTTCCTGCATAATGAACCTTCTTACATTCGCGTAAGAGGCGCCATCAGCATCTATTGAAAAAGTTGAAACAGGTTCTTCTGCAGTGTAAATAAACTGATTTTCTTCATATTCGTTGTACGAATCTCCCGGTAATGAAATTATTCCGGGGCCATACGATTCATTGCCAATGTACCTTTCTGTACCGGTTTGATCTGTTTCGCAGGAGAGCTGGATTAAAGCAAATAAAATCAGAAAGCGTTTTAAATTTTTCATGTCTAAGAGGTTATTATTTAATAGATGCAGAAATATTAAAATAGTTGCGTGGGTGCATCAATCGATTTTATAGACAGGGAAGCCCGACTTTAAGTGGAGAAAAAAACATGAGAAATATTAAAGCTGTTCATGTTTTTAAAATGATGCTATGCCGGCTATAATTTTATTTTTCTGTTTTTTTATACGTGATTTATTCCGATATCACTGAGGCTTTTGATTTATGAGCATTACCAATGCCGGTTTAGCAAATAGAAGATGTACTCAAAAAAACTACTTAAATAAAAATTTGAACCACTGCCCAATGTTCTTCTTTAAAATATACAATTTGGAAGGCATTAATTTTTCTAAATCCAGATTGCCGGTGATTTCTGTAATAGTTTCTCCGTGGACAAAATTCAGCTTTTTTCATGTTTCAGGTTCCAGATAAAATAGGTTTTTGAACTTATGATAATTTTCCTGGTTAACTTCTCTCCATTTCTTAAGGAAATCCTCTGTGCTCATTTGGTGGGAATGTCCCCAGTTGTTAAGTTTAGTCCTGATTTCTTCTTCACTACGGGAGAGGCATTCATGTATTACCAGTGTAGGGATGTAGATCACCTGCTTTTTTGTAGTTCTCCCGGTAACATAATTTGGGTAATTAGTCGCAAACTTTTTATTTCGCAACCGGGAAACATATGTCATCTTTGGTATATTATATAGGTTCACATAGTAGCCGGCAATTTGGATCTGGTTTTCTGCGGCTCCTTTAAATACAATTTCTTCGCTTTAGTTCTTTGGTAATCTTTAAAATTTACAAAGTATTCATCGCTGTCTATTTGGATAATTCAGTTTCCGGCTCCCATCTTTAGTTCTCTCACCTTATTTTCCATAACATTAAGATGCGGGTCGTAAAAACTATCACGATAAACCTCTATCTTATTCCGGTGATCATAAGAAGTAAGCCAGTTAAAAAAGCTTTCCTCAACTCTAAAATTTTGTCCGGACCAGGTATTTAAATTTTTATTGAGAGCTATGGTGATAGATCGGCTTCTTCATATGTCAGCGGAAGTGAATTATTAAGCAGTCTCTAATCGTAAGACATTAAAAATCCAACCTGAATTTTTCTCATTTACCTGTTTTTGAAGAAGTGTAATAATAATGAAATTCTGGCTAAATACGTTTAGCATTTTGAAAAGTAGCTCGTTTTGATAGTTTTCCTGATTTAGAAAATAACTTTTCAATATGTCGTAGTAATTTCCTGCCAACAACGTCATCCGCTCCAAAGTTTAGTCTTGCTGCAGCCATTGGTAGAATTTTATCGAGTTATCTAAAAGCTCGCAAATACATTAGCCGGAATCCAGCCAAGCGTTTAGACCCAAATCAATCCGCTTTATCCAAAGTTAGCCCATTCAGAAAAATTAAGATGGCGTTTGCCATCTTTAACATGATTATTTAAAAAAAGGTTTACCGGCGCAATATTATTGTACCAGGGATAAGCGGTATTATTTGAGTGGCAGTCATAACAGGATTCCACTAGAATATTTGAAACTGCTTTGGACATATTCTCAGTTTTGGCGATATCTGTTGTAGGAACTTCGTTATAAATATTTTTCTCAGGCCTGAAAAACTGCAGGCCGAGCAAAATTATTATCAGTACAATTAATCCTGATTTGATTATTTTCTTCTTTTTCGCCACCTTAAAAAACTTAAAATTACCTACTCAACGATAAAATTTATTCCTGCTGAAATTAAATTTGATTTCAGCCCGGAGTTTCGCTTATAATACAAATATCGCAGGTCAATACTTTTCATATGTAAGCTCCACAGATGAAATTGTGTAAAAATATCGGTATAATTTACCCCAAAGCTATATTGGTTAGCTGAAAACCGGGATAAATCGTAATCTGAAGTATAATACTCTTCACTGGAAGTATGCATTTCATAACCTGCAAAATAATCGGCTGCGGTTTGCATGTAATATCTATATGAGGGATATAAGGTGAATTTGGTTCCCAACTTTATGGGGATTTCAAGGCTTGCTGTATGAGATTGGATTCCCCAGTCATCATTATAAAACCGGTAATATCCCCTTAATACAAAGATTTCGTTCAGGTAATAATTTAGTCTTCCGCCGGCCGCTACTTTAAGGCGGTTATCAGGTAATTGCTCAATGGCATCGGCTAATTGGAAATCTTCAATAAACGAATTTTCTATATCTCTGAAATACACCCGCTGAAAGGGTGTAGACAACAATCCGCTTTGCTGCACAAGATCTAACGCAATGGAAGCCTGCATTCTTTCTGTTAGGATTTGGGAAAAATTAAAGCCTAATGAATATGAATTTCGCCCTTTATCTGTAAATTCAGAAAAAACAGGATTATAACCGGCATTTCCGGTGATATGGTAGCGGGAAAATAATGCATCGCCGAGCCTTTTCCCATGTTCACCAAACGGCCTTAATTCATAGGGGTAAATGGGATTCCAGGTATCGAGAAATACATTCCCGTTTACGGTGAGTTCTGTATTTTTATCGTTCCACAATTTTGTGAAACTTCCTCCAAAACCTAGAGAAAAATAATCATATTCACTTGCTACGGAAAAATTAGCCGTCCAAATCTTGTTGCGGTCATTGGAACTATGGCTGTAAGTAGCATTAAGATTCGCCCAGGTATCACTTTGAGAAGCACCTGAAGAAGCGGTAAAAGGATCTGCCGGCCCCGAGCCATCAAAAGGGTCTACATTGCTCGAAGAGGTTGAAGTATAAGCGGAAACCCCGGCATCAATCGTTAACACATCATCTGCATTCAGCGGAATGGAAACCACAATAGTAGGAGTGAAATCTGTAAGTTCCTCGGTTCCTTTTCCTCCGGAAACCGCGGCGTTTTCACCGTCCTGCGAATAATAGCTGGTTAGGAAATCTATTTCGGTATTTTCCAGAACCCTTTTCTTATAAGCGTTTTCTTCGGAAACCTGCTCCTGGGCAGAAACACTAAAAATTCCGAAAATAGCGAAAAATACCAGCAGGTTGAATTTAAGTTTTAATTGCACCCGCATCCTCCTCCTGTTTTTCCTCCATTGGCACCGGAAGCTGCTTCCCGGTAAGAATGGAAATTTGTTTGAAAGCGGTCCAGTTTCTTTGTTCCCAAAACCATATCGGGATCGTTAATGTAAACCTTCTCGTATTCTTTAACTGCAGAGCAGGAAAAAAGGCTTACCACACCAATCCCGCATATTATTTTTTTAATCATTTATATGCATTGATTTCTATATGATCTGAAGTGAAAATCTTCCCTTCAGAATCAATAATTATACATTCAATTTCTGGTAGCTGGTTTATCCTGTTTAGGCCCACTTCTTTACCCATTACAAATACCGAGGTCGCCAGGGCATCGGCCAGTTCAGCTTTGGGGGCAAAAACGCTAACGCTAATAATGCCGGTGGCCGGATAGCCGGTCCTGGGAGCGATAATATGAGAATAACGGGTGCCGTTAAATTCTACAAATTTTTCATAATCTCCGGAGGTTACCACCGCTTCATTATTCACAGGCAAGAGGGCAAAAGCCTTGTTTTTATCCAGCGGATTGGTAATGGCAACTTTCCATGCTTGCCCGGTAACCTGTTCGCCCCAGGTATTCATATCTCCGGAAGCGTTTATGATTCCTGCTACGACTCCTTTTTGCTGAAGTAAAGCTTTGGCCTTATCTGCCGCATATCCTTTCCCAATAGCGCCAAAACCAATCTTCATTCCTGGTAATTTCAGGAAAACGCTCTGTTCTGCTTCATTAAGAATAATATTTTCGAATCCCACCTTTTCAACTGAAGCTGTTATCATTTCTTCGGAAGGCATCGTTTTCATGCTGCCATCAAACTTCCAGATCCTGTCCATGGAAGCATAACTAATATCAAAAGCGCCATCGGTAAGTTTTGAAATTCCCTTAGCTCTTTTAATCAATTCGAAGAGTTCGCTGCTGACCTTAACCGGACGTAGGCCGGCATTTTTATTAACAGCCGAAGTTTCTGAAGATGGATCCCAGGAAGAGATCATCTTTTCAATCCGGCTAATTTCGGCAACAGCGGTATCTATATATTTATTTCCTTCGGCTTCATCCAGTGCCACAACCGTAATATCAAACCGGCTGCCCATTAACTTCAGGGTTCGTTTGATGGTGGTTTGCTGGGCTTCCGCAGAAAGAACCGTTAATAAGAATACTATGAATAACAGTTTTTTACCAGTCATTAATTTATATATGAATTAAGCATGGCGATATATTCCTTCGGTGTCGTTTTTTTATACCCGGCGTCTCCCAAGACCCTGCCTTTTTCATCTAAAATCACCACGTATGGAAAGTATCCTCTGGAATTATATTTTTCTGCCAGTTTATCGTTTTTTGCCTGTTGCTCTTCAGAAAGGGCATTTTTGATTCTACGTGGGAAATCTGCCAGCAACATCACGTAATGGTCCTGGGCATAATTTTTAAATTCTTCTGTGCTCCAGATTTCTTTGGTAAGTTTTATACACGGCGCACACCAGTCCGATCCCTGGAAAACAAGAACAATAGGTTTGTCCTCTTTTGCCGCTTCCTTTTTCGCAGTTTCAAAATCTGTTTTCCATTCCTGTGCAGCAGTTATCTGAAAGCTGAATAAAACTATAAATATTATGATTAGTTTCTTCATATTTTTTCTGTATTCACCCGGCATTATTTTTTAATGCCTATTTTTTTAGAGTATTAGCAATTTGTCTTTTAATTGTGCGATATTTTGTGATTTTCCTTTCTCCAAAATTTCTCTTCCGAAGGAGGTCGAAAATCTTTGGGATTCAAGGAAACTTATGTTCATAGCCAGCCAATCTTCTTCAGAGTAATGATGATTGAAGATAATTTTCCATTCTTCCCTTAACAATTGATTTCTTTCAAAGAAATCAGAAGTTCCTAAATGAAAAATATCTGCATCACAAAGAATTTTACTTTCCAGGTTTTGAGGCTGCTGTGGCATACGAGTGGCAGCAATGCATTCTTCAATCTTTTTAATTTTGGAAAACGAAAACCCTTTGGAAAATAAGAAACGGGAAGCCAGGCAGATACTAAATTTCTCATGCTGTTTATAAGATTTTAGAAATCCAATGTCGTGAAACCAGCCGGCAATAATTACCGGCTCCATAAACGTTGCAGGGAGGTTTAAAAAATTTCCTATAGTTGCTATATGCTCTACAACCTGCCGGGTATGATCCAGATTATGATATGGCATTGACGTACAGCGTGGTGCCGATAAGAGATTTTCGCAATGCAATCTTACTTCATCAATCAATATATTTCTACTTTTAATTATCTAAAAGTAATTTTTCTACATGCTCTGTTTTTATATGCTAAAAGTAATTTCTTATTCTAAAGTTATGCTGAAGACTTTCTTAAGATTGGCTTAAAAACAACGCTGAAGCTGCTCCCTTTATCTTTAGTGCTGGTAACCTTAATTTCGGCCTCAATAGCTTCAGCGGCTTTTTGTACTATGGAAAGTCCTAACCCGCTTCCTTTGATTTCTGAATGTTCCAACGCCGATGAACGATAAAACGGATTGAAAATTTTGTCTAAATCCTCCTGTTTTATCCCAATTCCTTCATCTGTTATCTTGCATAGTAGTGTATCATTATTTTTGGTGAGTTGAATTGTTAATGTTGAATTGTTATAGGAATATTTAGTAGCGTTTCCTATAATATTATTTAGAATAGCAAAGGCGTAGTGGTAATGCACGTAGAATTCTCCGGCATTTTCAGCATTAAAAATCAGTTTTAGGTTTTTGGCCTTTAATTCTCCGGAATGCAAAGAAATAATTTCGTCTAAAATAGTCACGATTTCAATATGTTCTTCTGTTTTGTTGACGGCCTTTTTATCATAACGGGCAAGGGATAGCAATTGTTCTATTATAACGCTCATTCTGTCAATTTCAGACAAGCTGTATTTAATTGTATTTTCATATTCAGCTTTACTTCGTTCCTTTCTTATCAGTACCTCAAGGTTACCTCTAATGGAAGCTATTGGCGTACGCAGCTCGTGGGAAGCGTCACTGGTAAACTGTCGTTCCCTTTCCAGGGCTTGTTCTATCCGGTCCAGCAGTTCATTTATGGAGAAAGAAAGATCGAATAATTCATCTTTATTCTCCGGCAGGCTTACGCGTTCGTTAAGATGATACCTGCTTATCCTGTTAGTGGTCCTGGTGATTTCAGTAATAGGCTTGATACTTCTTCCTGCCAAAAATCGTGAGATAAAAAATAAGCCAAATAAAATTACGGGATAGCAAATAATTAGGATCCATGCAAGCCTGGAAATAATTTCCTGCGAAGCTTCAAAAGACATGGCGGTAATAATATACCCGTAGTTTTTCCCATTTTCTGAAAATCGAACCTGGACCTGCCGTATAAGCTGATCTTTTAAATAAGTGTTGAAATGCGAGCCGTTCTCTTTTTTCGGAAAAAACAAAAGTTTATCTTCTTTAAGGTTAGGAGATTTATCTGAAATATACCTTCCTGTACTATCCATTATCTGGACAAAAACCGGGTTTACCTGTACTTCCCTATGTTCCCGCTCCTCCCATTCTTCCCTGTCCAAAAATACAGGCTTCCCATTTTCCAAGCCTGTTTCGCGAAGATGCATGGCAGCTTCGTAAGAAAGGTCTTCATCCAGGTTTTGATAAATTGTACTTTTAACCAATATAAAAACGGTGAAAAAAGCAATAGCAATAACAAGTGCCGTTGCCAGCATATAATATAACGCCACCCTGCTTCTAAAGCTTAGTTTCATATTTCTTTTGCTATATAACCTAATCCTCTTACAGTTTGAATGTAGTTTTCATCCTGCCCCAGTTTGAGCTTTTTTCTAAGTGCATTAATATAAACATCAATTACCCCGGTATTGTAACTGAAGTTGATATCCCAAACTTTCTCAATAATCCTGGTGCGGGTACAAACCCTTTCTTTGTTGCGTATAAGAAATTCCAGAAGTGCAAATTCTTTGAAGGTGAGGCTTACTTCTTCCCCATTTTTAAAAACCTGGTGAGTGCCAGTGTTTAATTCTACAGGCCCCAGAGTAAAAAGCATGTGTTCACCTGATTTTGGCCTCAGCTGTACCTTTATCCGCTCCAGCAGTTCCTGGAAATGGAAAGGCTTTTTAATGTAGTCGTTGGCTCCTGCCTGCAGTCCAAAAATGGTTTCCTCCACAGTATCCTTTGCAGTTAAAAAAATTACCGGAGTTTCCTTGTCTTCATCCCGTAACCGGCGGCAGATTTCAATACCGCTGATTCCCGGGATCATCCAATCCAGGATTATAAGGTCATACTGGTTGGACAAAGCTCTGTCCAGACCCTTCCTCCCTTCTGCAACCACCTCTACAAAAAATGACTCTTCTTCCAGGCCCTGTTTTATAAAACCGGCAATACCAGGTTCATCTTCTACTACAAGAATATTCATAACGTGTAATTTAGTTACTGTAAAAATACCACTCGCCAATTTTGGTCTTTTTCGGTTTGTATTCCCCAAGATCAACAGGTAAACTTTCCAGGTCCTTCTGTTTTATCATCAGGATGGTTTCCGGGTTTGCTAATTTTTGTTTCAGGTTTTCAACCTGTTTGGTATTGGCAATATCCAAATAATTGGCAGCCATTTCTCCAGGTTCAAACTGGGTTTCCCTATTGGACCTGAAATTCTTATTATGAATAGTAATCACATTTTTATTTGTGTAAATCCTTGCAGACGGAATTAGTTGATCATAAACCAGTAAAGTAGATGAATTGGGAAAAGATTTTTCTGCTTCTTCAAAAATATTTTTGTAGCTGTGAATAGCGGAAGGTTTATTAAAGCCGAAGCTTACGAATAGATATACCAACAGCATCATAAGACCTATGTTGCCGGTTGTGATAGTAAAAACGGCTTTTGTGCGGCTGTTCCAAGCCAGGATAGCTACCAATACAAGAACTAACACCGAAGAAAGTAAATAAAAACTGTTTAAAAACAGGTAAATACACCCACTAAAACCAATGGTGAAAAATTCAACCAGGATGATGTTCTTTGTGAACCGGTGCAGTTTATTTGAACCGTATGTTAAGATCTTCGCAGCCATAATAGCCACAAATGGAGCCGATGGAAGTAAATAAAGTATTAGTTTGGAAGAAAAGCAGGAGAAGGCAAAAAGATTTAGGATTATAGTCCATGTAATTATTTTGTCGGGCCTGGCACTCTTATCTTTTGAAGTGAAAAATTGATAGGTAATAATATAAAAGAATGGAAAGCAGAGTAATGGGATAAATGCTAAATAGTACCAGAAGTTTTCTTCCCGGTGAAACACTTCGGCATTCATTACACGGTCCTTAATGTGGTGGTTTATAAAATAAGTCCACAATTCGGGTTTTTCAGAAATAATTAAAGCAAACCATGAGGTAGCCAGCAGGAGGCAAAAGATTGTTGCTGCTATTTCATGGAAACCTATTTTCCAGGAGGATTTAGAGTAGTATTTATGCAGTGTTACAAAAATTAAAAACGGCAAAAATGCAACCGGCCCTTTGGTGAGAACCCCCAGCGCTAATAGTAAAGCGATAAGGTAGTGGTATATCTTCTTCTTGTTAGTAAAATGGCGGAGATAGCAATAAATTGACCCAAGCACAAAGGTGTTCAGGTAGGCATCGGTTGTTAAGTTAAGTACTGAAATTAACACCAGGGGAAGGCTGGCGTAAATCACTATGGCAAGCCTGCTTAGAGAAATATTCCGGTATAATTCCCAGGCTATCTGGTAGACAAGGTACATTTGTATTGCTACGGCCAAAACCAGGAAGAACCTTGCGCCAAATTCATTTACACCAAAAATTTGATAGCCTAAACTTGTAATAACATAGGTTAGTGGGGGTTTATGAAAATGTAAAATTCCCAGCAACCTTGGGTGTATCACGTCTCCAGATTTATACATTTCCATGCCAATTTCAGCATACCTGGCCTCACTGCTTTCGGTAAGGCCTGGAAAATTTATCGCAATAAGTAAAAATAATACAATCCCAATAGAGTAATTAATACTTGTCCTGTCCATTTACCTCTTTAATCTTACATTCGATTACCTAAAATGGGCCTGCTCTTCCATTCTTTCTTTTGCTAACTTAGATTGCTATTCTAAAGATTTGCTTAAGATTGATGATTATCTTTATAGAACTAAGGCTCATACTTTTGCGTTGAAGGAGGCTGAAATAAGTGCGGGTGCGAAAATAAAATAGAAATTTTCAGGCTTTTAGAAATTTCATATATTTGCAATCTTTAGAATTTACCGGTTTCTGCCGCTTTTTTTGTTTTGAAAAATTCTATAAGAAATAGCTGAAAAAGATTTCATTTAATTAGAATAAGAAGTTGTGTTGTTTATCCCGGGCAACCGGGAGAACAGGTTAAGATGCTGATTTTTTCAGCATAACCAATGAGAAGCTTTTTTCCATTCAATTGGAAAGAGGCTTTTTTGTTTTTTTTGGCTTCTTCCCCCATTTCTATCCATAAATTAAGATCTTCATTTTCCCGATTCATGCATATCCTATAAAATCCGCCGCGGTTACTGAGCACGCAAACCATTAATAAAGTATAGGGTTGAATGAACCCGAACTTAGGAATAAGTTTCACATGAATTCCCAGTTACAGGAATTGATAGATAATACCTATTTTAATGTTTCCGGCCACAATAAATTTAATTTGTGGTTATATTTCAATTTTTGTAATTTTTAATATACATTTAAATCTTTTAACTATTTTTTTATTTTGTTAAGCCTCATATTCTGGTATACCTGCAAGATCTTGAAAGTTTAATGTGGATGAACGCGCTGTGAAGATAACAGACTTATTAAAAAATTTTAGATTCAATGATAGCAAATATTCTTCAGCCTTATTCATGTTTGATACCTATCAAAAATACTATACACATTCACTGATCCATGTATGAGCGTATTCCCGAATTTCCTCCACATATAGCGCCGCTTCCTGAGATAGAGCGACCTGTTTGGTCTGTAATTATCCCTGTATATAATTGCATTAATTATCTTGGGGAGGCACTGGAAAGCGTTCTGCTACAAGCTCCTGCCCGGGAGCTGATGCAGATAGAAGTGGTGGATGATTGCAGTACAGATGGTGATGTCGAAAAACTGGTCAATACTATTGGAAAAGGGAGGGTTGGATACTACAGGCAAGAGGAGAACCGCGGAAGTTTGAGAAATTTTGAAACGTGCATTAATCGTTCAAAAGGCAAGTATATACATCTGTTGCACGGGGATGATAAAGTGGAAGAGGGTTTTTACCAGGAGATAGCAAATCTTTTTCGTGATTATCCAGAGGCTGGGGCGGCTTTCACCAACTTCAATTATATAGATCATAAAAGTGAAATTGTCCCCATTAAAAATGAAAGTATGCTGGAAACCCCCGGGATTGTTCCCGATTTTATGGATAAAATTGGCGTAAAGCAGTTAATCCAACCCCCGGCCATGGTCGTTAAACGTTCTACCTACGAGGCAGTAGGCAGTTTTTATGCAGTTCATTTTGGTGAAGATTGGGAGATGTGGGCAAGGATAGGGTCTAGATTTCCCATGGCCTCTTCCCCTGAATGTTTAGCGTCTTACCGAGTAGGCCATGGGATAGGCATCAGTCACAAAAGTTATCTTAGCGGCCAGAATGTAAAAGATATTAAAAAGGTAATAGATATTATACAACAGCATTTGCCTGAAAACCAACGCTCAGAGATTAAAAAGAAGGCTTATGCCTACCATGCCAGGTTTTCGGTAAGGGTTGCCAATACCCTGCTGCTCAGTCATACTAAAGCTGCTTTGAGGCAGGCCCATGGTGCCTGGGGTATGAGTAAAGACTATATTACCCTCTTTTGGATGCTGCGCTTTTATGCTATGTATGGCTTGAGGTATAAGCAGATAGAAAATATATTGCGGAATAGAAAAGAAATGCGCAAAAGATAATTTTGATAACTACTATTAAATGAATCAAAAACCGAACAGCAGTGGGATAAAGCATTGGGAGTGGGAAATTAAGCCGGAAACCTCATGGTGGGATATAGGGCTTGTGGAGCTGTATTCTTATAAGGACCTGATGCTACAGTTGGCCAGAAAGGATTTTCTTGCACTATACCAGCAGACGTTGCTGGGACCGTTTTGGGCATTGTTGCAGCCTTTGCTTACTGTTATTACCTATGTGCTGGTCTTCAACAAAATAATTGGTATTCCTACAGATGGCGTACCACCTTTGCTGTTTAATATGGTAGGAATCACCCTTTGGACACTTTTTTCAGAGGTTTTCCTCCAAATCTCAAAAACCTTCTCCCAAAATGCAGAGATATTTAGTAAAGTCTATTTCCCAAGAATAATCGTGGCGCTCTCTACCCTTTGGCTTCAGCTGCTATTGTTTGGGATCCAGCTGCTTCTGCTTTTTGCACTTTATCTGCTTTTTCTATTTAAGGGACAGGTGGAATTTAACGCTGGGCGGCTGTTTTTAATTTTTCCTGTTATTGCAAATACGGCAGGTATAGGTTTTGGCGGGGGGCTTATTTTCTCCGTGCTTACTGCAAAGTACAGGGACCTTATGGCCTTGATACAACTCATAATAAGGCTGTTAATGTTTGTGTGCCCCGTATTTTATTCGCTTGCCATGGTGCCGGAAAATGTGCGATGGTTGGTAAATCTTAATCCCCTATCCTCTTTATTTGAATATTTTCGATTCGCTTTTTTAGGCGTGGGTAGCTTAAATGGCTTTCTCTTGCTGTACAGTGCGGGGTTTATGTTAATGATTGTTTTTTTTGGAATCCTGCTCTTTAACAAGATGAGCGATAAATTAATGGATGTTTTATAAAAATTTATGTCAAAAGCAGTAATACAGGTCAGTGATATTTCTAAGCTCTATAATCTCGGTACCATTGGGTCGGGTTCGCTACGGCGTGATATGCAGTTATGGTGGCAAAAGAACATTCTTAAAAAGGAAGACCTGAACCAGAAAATAAGAGATGGTAGAAAGATTGATACCAGTGAACATATCTGGGCGCTTAAAAATGTAAGTTTTGAGCTAAAAGAGGGGGAGGTACTGGGGATCATTGGCCATAACGGTGCCGGGAAGTCAACTTTATTGAAAATCTTATCGCGCATTATAAAGCCCACAGAAGGCCTTGTGAGGGGTAGCGGTCGCATCAGTAGTTTACTTGAAGTGGGTACGGGGTTTCATTCTGAACTTACCGGCAGGGAGAATATTTTTATCAGCGGGCATATCCTCGGAATGAAAAAGGAGGAGATATTAAAAAAATTTGATGAAATCGTGGATTTTTCCGGAGTGGAGAAATTTATAGATACGCCGGTAAAACGTTATTCCTCGGGAATGTACGTAAGGCTCGCCTTTGCTGTAGCCGCACATCTGGAGCCTGATATCTTGATTGTTGACGAGGTATTGGCAGTGGGAGATGCCGAATTTCAGAAGAAATGCCTGGGGAAAATGAATGATGCATCCAGCCAAAGCGGCCGCACAATTATATTTGTAAGCCATAACCTGCAGGCGGTAAGTAACCTTTGCTCACAAGCACTTTGGCTGGATAGAGGGAGTGTGCGTGCGAGAGGAAAATCGAAAGGGGTACTCAATGAGTACCTTAGCGCACTACATAAAAAAAGCTGGATCAAAGAGTTTTCAACCGTGAGGGAAGCGCCTGGTAATGATATGATAAGGGTTCTTTATGTTGAATTGCTCCCTCATTTTGATGATCCCCTAAGCGTAATCGATATCAGGACTGCCTTAACCGTAAAGTTCAGGTTTTATAATGCCACTGATAACATTGTCTTATCTACAGACCTGTTGCTATTTACCCTGGCGGGCGAGTGCATATTTGACATACCATCAAAACCTGAAATACACAATAAAGGAATGATCGAGGGGGAGTGTACTATTCCGGGGAACTTTCTTAATAACGGTTCTTACACGTTCACGCTCCATTTTTCAAAAGACACATCTTCAGAACTTTATTCCTATCAGGAATGTTTGATGTTTGACGTAGCAGACTATCGGGAAAACACCAATTGGTACGACAAATGGTGGGGCTACGTAAGACCCGATTTCCCTTTAATCCTTAAACCGTTAACAATAATGAGTAAATAAATAGCAGTGATTTAATATGCAAAGGATACCTACATCACCCCCTTATATAGCACCCATTACCGATGGTCTTTCCCGCCCATTATGGTCTGTAATGATACCGGCCTATAACTGTTCCGATTATCTGGCAGAAACTATAGAGAGTGTTTTGCAGCAGGATATGGGGGAAGATCTTATGCAGATAGAAGTGGTAGATGATTGCAGTACCGATGCTAACGTAGAAGAGCTGGTGAGAGTCTGTGGAAAAGGGCGCGTTAGCTATTATAAACAGCATGTTAATGTAGGCAGCCTTAGGAACTTTGAAACCTGCATAAATCGTTCCAGAGGGAAATATATCCATTTACTTCATGGCGATGACCGGGTGAAACTTGGGTATTACGCATCACTTAACAAGCTTTTTGATAAATTCCCTGAAGCCGGAGCTGCTTTCTGCGCCTGGGAACATATAGATAGCGAAGGGAATTTCTCACATCAATCCCGTACAGAGGCCAAAGAACCATGTGTACTCCGGAACTGGCTTCATAAACTGGCGGAATTTCCACGATTACAATATGTTGCCATTACAGTAAAAAGGGAAGTGTATGAAAAACTGGGAAGTTTCTATCTAGTACATTATGGAGAAGATTGGGAAATGTGGGCGCGGATAGCCAAAAATTATCAAACAGCATACACCCCCGAGTTTCTTGCTGAATACCGTGAACATAAAAATTCTATTACCTGGCGGAGTTATCAATCTGGGCAAAATATTAAAGACATTGCAAAAGTTACGGCGGCAATAATTAGTTATTTACCCAAAAAAGATCAAAAAAAGATGCTGAAAACGGCCAAACGGAATTACGTCTATTGGATACTAAATGAAACTTTTAGCGCCTGGTTTATATCAAAAAATAAAAAAGTAGCCTATAATCAAATCAAAACTGTTTTAGGGATCTACAGGGATAATTATGTTCTTTCCAGGATATCGCTTCTTTTGCTCTATATATGGACTGATCCCTACCGGATATATTTTAAGAGAAGGACAATTTAAACCACTATTTATGCCTACAATAGCTCCTTACCTCATTCATCATGTTCAATTGAATGAACAAGATATAGCACATCTTCCAAATCCGGAACCCGGCAACAGGTATTATTTTGTTTTTTGGTGGTATAGTATCCCTCTAGGCCATCTCTATATAGAGGAGAAAGGATGTGAAGATTTTTTAGAAGCTATTTTAGATATGATGGCTTCTACGTTAAAAGCTTACGGAGGTAAAGAGCAGGTAGAGCAAATCGCCGCAGCAGCTAACTCTAGAGAAATTCAGGCCCTTTTGAATTTAACAGAACAAATACTCTCTCCATACATAACGAAAAATATTCCCGGGGAAGTAGATATTTCTGTGGTAATATGTACGCGCAACCGTAGCGAGAGTTTAAAACACTGCCTGGAGAGTTTAAATAAACAGGTTTGCAGGCCCCGGGAGATCATTGTTGTAGACAACGCCCCCACAGATGATCGCACAAAGCTGGCCACAGAAGCATTTAATACAGTTACATATTGTAAAGAGGCACGCCCAGGTTTGGATATTGCACGAAATACAGGTGCCCGCCTGGCCAAATCATCCATAGTTGCCTATACAGATGATGACGTAAGCGTTGATGTCTTGTGGTGCTATCGCGTATGGGAAAGCTTTCTACAAGAAAACACAGATGCAATGACTGGCCTGGTAATAGCATCGTCGCTTGAGACGGAAAGTCAGCAGATATTTGAAAAAAATTGGGGGTTCAACAAGGGATATGAAGATATCCACTTTAACAGTGATTTTATCTATAAGTCTTCAGGGGCTCCAAAAGTATGGCAGATAGGGGCGGGAGCCAACATGGCCTTCAAAAAAAAGGCTCTTGAGGTTGTTGGATATTTTGACATCAGGCTGGATGTTGGTGCAGCGGGCTGTAGTGGGGATTCCGAGATATGGTTTAGGATGTTAGCTAAAAACATGAATATTCATTATAACCCCCGGGCAATAGTGTATCATGCACATCGGAAGGAACTAAAAGAACTACACAAACAATTGTTTAATTATATGCGTGGTCATTCCGCTTCTGTCCTCATACAGCATGATCAAAATAAAGAAATAGGCTACAAAAAATACCTGTATTTAGAACTAATGAGGTATTATCTATTTTTACTTAGGAATGGATTTCCCAAATATAGTTTTCGCTATCGAACGCTATGGAGCGAATTTAAGGGCATCAATTCCGGAATCCGGTTCTATAGAAAAAATAGAAAAAGACCTTCAATAGTTCCTTAGCCATGCCACTACCCGAGCATTTAATAAAACAATTGGTATCAGTAATCATTCCCTGTTATAACCACGGGAAATATCTGGCACACGCTATTGATAGCGTTTATGCACAATCCTACCGCTTTTTTGAAGTCATAGTGGTGGATGATGGCTCTGTTGATAATACCAAAGAAGTATGTGGCAAGTATCCAGAAGTGCGTTATGTTTATCAGGAAAATCTGGGTCTGTCCGCAGCCAGAAATACGGGAGTCAAAAATGCCAAAGGGGAGTATCTGGTTTTTCTGGATGCTGACGATTGGCTCCTGGAGCATGCTTTGGAACATAATATTGGTTACTTAAAATCTGATACCCGGGCTGCGTTTGTGGCCGGGGGCTATCAGTTGTATTACGAGCCTGAAGATAAGACCTGGCTTATTCAACAGGAAATAACCAATGACTATTATTGTGAATTACTGGAAGGAAATTTTATAGGTATGCATGCAGCCGTAATGTATCGGCATTGGATATTTAAATATTTCAGTTTTAATACCGCTTTGCGCTATTGTGAGGATTATGATATGTATCTTCAAATAACAAGATTATTCCCAATTTTTTATCATACAAATTTGATTGCAGTTTACAGAAAGCATGATGATAATATGTCTGCAAATTATTCCGGAATGATGGATTATGCCTTGCGGGCATTATCTTTTCAGAAGAAAAATCTTAAGAATAAAGCTGAAAGGAAGTCCTATAAAAAGGGGAAGAATTATTGGAGGTCTTATTATTCCAGAAAGATTTATGACAATTTACTGGGTAATCTCTATGCTGGAGAAGTTGTATTTGACAGGAAGGAAATAGAAATCCTTAAAAAATATAATAAACACCTTTACAAGAAATTTACAAATCAGCCTTTCCAAAAATATGAGGGTAAGAGGAAAGATATTAAAAAGTTGCCGATGAATATTATCAGAAAAGTATTCTTTAGGATAAAAAAGAAACCAAAATTACCTAAAGTAAAAAAAATAGATCTTGGTGATCTGGAACGCACAAGCCCTTTTAGTACCCAGTTTGGTTACGACCGCGGTGGACCTTTAGACAGGTATTATATTGAAAATTTCCTGAAAACATATTCGCCACAAATCAAGGGTCGTGTTCTGGAAATAGGAGATAATGCGTATACCATGAAATTTGGAGGTGATGAAGTTACAGAGAGTGATGTTTTACATGTTGATGATTCCAACCCCCGGGCAACATTTGTAGGCGATCTTAGCAATGCCCCGCATATTCCTTCAGATAGCTTTGACTGTATTGTGCTTACACAAACCCTACAGCTCATTTACGACTTTAAGGCGGCCATTGCCACCTGCCACAGAATTTTAAAAACGGGAGGAATTTTATTAATCACCGTACCAGGTATCAGCCATATTGCACAAGATGGATGGGGTAAATATTGGCTGTGGTCATTTACCGATGCATCCATGCAGCGGCTAATGGAAGAGTATTTTTCCTTAGAAAATATTTCAGTAAATACCTATGGTAATGTTAAGGTCGCAAGCGCATTTCTTTATGGAATGGGATTGCCGGAAATTAAAAAGAGGGATATGGACATACATGATCCCCATTACCAGGTAATCGTGAGTGTAAGTGCCATTAAATAAAACCTGTGGATGATGTGGAGCCGGATGAGAGCATATTTTAATCAGGCAGGTGCTAAGGCAGTTGTGCTAATGTATCACAGGGTATGCATTCTCAAAACAGATCCCTGGCAATTGGCCGTTAGTCCGGGGAATTTTGAGTCTCAAATAAAAATGCTTAAGAAAAACTTTAAGGTATTGCCACTTTACAGACTTGAAGAGCAATTGCGCATCGGTAAACTGAAGCATAAAAGTGTTTATATTACCTTTGATGATGCCTATACCGATAATTATTTAAATGCCAGGCCAATTTTAGAACATTATAACTGCCCGGCAACTTTTTTCGTGCCCTCGCATTTTATAGGAAAGGAGCAATTATTCTGGTGGGACGCATTGGAGGCCATTATTCTTCATTCCCCTGATCTACCATACCAATTAACCCTGTTAATTGATGATAAGTCACATGAATTTTATCTGAAGCCTGAGCGTTTAACAAATGACGTTATAAAAAAGCAGGAGGCCTGGAAATGGCCAGCCCCGCCGCCGACCAGGCGATGTGAACTGTATTTGAAAATATGGGAAATTTTACAACAACTTTCTCATAACAAGATCGTGAAGGTGATAAATGATTTACAGAAATGGGCTGGTTCTTCCTGTAGGCATACACCTGCGGATTGCACTATGACAGATGTGCAGCTAAAGGATTTTGCTTCTAATAAGCTTTTTAGTTACGGTGTACATACCCATACTCATCCTGCCCTGGCAAGTTGTTCGCCAGAAAGGCAGTTTCAGGAGATCGCGGTGAACAAAAAATATTTAATTGAACAGGGTTATCCTGTTATTAATGCCGTGGCCTATCCTTATGGTAATTACAATGACGCTAGTATTAAAGTGGCTGGGCAAAACGGGATGAAAATGGGTTTTAGCACAAAGAGAGAAGTGGTTAGCCGCGATTCAATGGCCCTTAGTCTGGGAAGGGTTCAGGTGTATAATACTGAAGGATCAGTTTTGAAGAAAGAGCTAACGCAATTATTCAAAACAGAATAAAGTTCTGCTACTGTTGTCCCACAGGCTTCAAGATTAACCTGATTTAAAAAAGATTGGAACAAATAAGATGCTGTTATTGGTATCAGGGACATCAATTATTACAATATGTGGGAGCGATTATGATATTTATAATTCAACATTAGCGTAATTTCTAAGCTGAATTTTTTACAAAAGAGTTAGCCGGAATTGAAAACATTCTATAAAGTCTGCAACTCCGATTTCGATGCTATTATTTACCGATTGCCATACAGGCTATTCCTTTTTGAAATAAATTCTAAAAGAACCTCCTCTGGGAACATTGGCAGCATCTGCATTTTCTGCCTTCCTCGTTGGCTAACACCAGCCTAAAAAGCTATCTTTGTAGCCTTAACTGCCAGTAAATTTAACTGCACAAAATTACTACAGGACTGTGAGGGATAAGGTGTTTTGCATACTGATAATCTGTACATTATGCTTTTATAAGTTAACTGCACAAGGGTTAAACCCACCTATACAAAATTTTTCTGCTGTAGATTATGATGCAGCCAGTCAAAACTGGGATATAGCCATAGATAAAGACGGAATAATCTATTCAGCAAACAATCAGGGTTTGCTGAGTTATGATGGTCAGCGATGGGAACTTTTTCCTTTGGAGACAGGTGCCACCATACGATCTGTTTACCCTTATAAAGGCAAAATCTTCACCGGTTCCTATAGGGAGTTTGGGTATTGGGAACGGGACGTTAACGGTAAGATGCACTATAGATCAGTAATGTCAAGCCTTGGAAATTATCCCGTATTAAGCGAAGAATTCTGGGAAATATTAGCTTTTGATGATGCCATTTACTTCAGGTCATTTGGAGCGGTGTATAAGTACGAAAAAGATAGCATTAAGCCAATCCGGAGGTTAGTAGCCAATAAAATTGCTGTTTATAAAAATAAACTGCTGGTGGCTGTGAGTCAGAGAGGCCTATATTTTCTTAGTGATGATGGAGTTCTTGAGCCCCTACCAAACCAGGAGGTTCTGGAAGGGAAAACAGTTTTGGATGTTATGGTGCAGGGGGACACATTATTAGCAGGCACAAGAGATTCCCTTTACAAATTTGACGGGGAAACCTTTTCTGTTTATCCGGATTACCAGTTAAATAATGCTATTAAAGAATATGAATTTAATCATATCATGCAGATTGCAGAGAATGAGGTGGTAATAGGCACGGTAAAGAATGGAATTATACATTATAATCTAAAGAATCACAAATTCAGGGTTTATAACCGCAACAGGGGGCTTCAGAATAACACCGTATTGGGAATGGCAAAAAAGGATGGGAAAATCTGGCTTGGTCTTGATAACGGGATTGATAAAATGGATCTTGATTCCCCTATACATTTTTTTACAGATGAATCTGGCGAATTAGGAGCTGTTTACGATCTCACCTTTTATAATGGAAAACTTTTTATGGCCAGTAATACTGGTGTTTACACTTTTAATAATGCTGGAGATCTTGTTATTATCGAGGGTTCGCAGGGGCATACCTGGAACCTGGAAGTTCTGGATAATAAACTGTATGCTAATCATAACACCGGACTTTATACAATTGATAATGGCAATTTTTTACCAGTGGAAAAGCGTACGGGAAGTTTCCAGATTACTCCCTTGCCAGGCAATAACCAATATTTGATAGGTACGTACACCGGGATAAGCAGCTATATGCCTGCTGTACGGGGAATGCAACAAATGGATAGCATTGATTTTCCTGTAAAAAAGATTGTTTTTGAGGATGAGGATGTCATTTGGGCGGTGCATCCTTACGATGGGGCGTATCGTATTAGGCTTAAAAATAATGATAAGGAAAGTCCTCAGGTTAAAGAAGTTAATAATATTGAAGGGCTTCGTAATTCGAAAGTTGATGTTGTTACTATTAACAATAATATCGGGATTCTACATAAGAACCATTGGTACAGGTATAATGTTTTCCGGGATAGTCTGGAAAATTTCAGGGAGCTGGATGCTTTCAAAAATCACCGGTTGATTTTTAATGAAAATGATAAATACTGGTTTGTCAATCTGGAAAATAATTCACTGGTTTATACTGATTTTATAGATGTTAAAATCAGTATTGCTTTTAAAGAATTGGATCAGCGTTTAGTGAAAGGGAATGAAAAAATGCTTCAGGTTAATGATTCTGTTTATTATGTCACCCTAAATGATGGTTTTGCTAGCATTAACCTTGAAAAAATGCTTAGGGAGAAAAATCAAAAATTTGTGGCCAGACCAATATTAAGAGGGATAGCAGATAAGAACAGGGATTATCCTTTAAATAATACTCCTGACATTCCTTTCAAAAGCTCCCGTGAAATCACCATTCGAGCGGCCCTTCCGGCATCAGATGCTGCTATGCTGCATTATGAATTAGAAGGAAGTTCTGGAATGGGTGGTGAGGTTAGGAATGGATTGATCAAGCTGCAAAACCTGCCACACGGGGATTACCGGCTTAAACTTTTTGCTCTTGGCCCACAGGATGATATTGCGGGGTCGGCTAACTATTCTTTTAGCATTAATCCACCCTGGTATCTTTCTAATCTTATGAAGCTTGTTTATGTCTTTCTGTTCCTGGGGTTAATAGGTTTCCTTTATTGGTTTAACCAACTTAAACTTAACAAACATCAATGGCTACTCGAGCAGAAATTTGAGGAAGAACATCGGGAGCGGATTAATGAAATGGAAAAGGAGCGTTTAAGAAATGAAATTACCCTCAAAAGGAAAGAATTAGCTAACTCTACTATGATGGCAGCAAAGAAAAATGAAGTCCTTATGGATATCCAGGGGGAGCTAAATAAAGACCGGGATAAATTCTCAAACCAGTTTCGGCTTAAGCACCTTATGAATAAGATCAATACCGCTATTAAAAATAAGGATGAATGGCAGGTATTTGAAACCAATTTTAACGAACTGCATGAGGATTTCTTTAAAGACCTTTTGGTTAAATATCCTAAACTTACCAATAAGGATTTGAAACTTTGTTCCTATCTGAAAATGAATTTAACATCTAAAGAAATAGCGCCTCTTATGGGGATTTCGGTTAGAGGTGTGGAAGTACACCGCTATCGGTTAAGAAAGAAAATGGATTTAGATAAGGAAGAAAATCTCACAAATTTCCTTATCAAAAATTTCTGATTTCATAAAAACAGGAATGATTTTTTAAGAAATTGCACTACATCATCACTACATCAGTTTATTTTCGGGCATGTTAAAATTTACTTCAGTCGTTATGTAAAACATTAATTATTAATTTTTTACAATTGAATTTTTAATGATGTAGTAGTTATGTACTATAACGTTTGCGTAGATTTAGGTACTAGACGTATCTTTCGTTAAAATTTAATGATTTAACAGCCGTATGAAACTAAAATTACTCACTTTGCTGGCTTTTTTTATTACAACTATAGTAGTAGGCCAGGAAGCAAAAACAATTACCGGTACAGTTCAGGATCCATCAGAAATACCTTTGCCTGGAGCAGAAGTAAAAATTGTAGATAAGGACAATTTTGATGTTACCGATTTTGACGGAAAATTTACGTTGGAAAACGTGGAAGAAGGAGATGTTCTAAGGATAACGTACCTGGGTTTTTCTCCTCAGGAAGTTACCATTACAGAAAGTAACGACTATATCATCACACTACAGGAAGATGCAGCAGCATTGGATGAAGTGGTGGTGGTGGGTTATGGTACTCAGCAGAAACAGGATATTACAGGTTCCATAGCCGTGGTGAGCGGAGAAGAACTAAACAAGCAACCAAACGTAAACCCACTTAGTTCTGTTCAGGGTAAAGTTGCTGGTGTAAATATTACAAACTCCGGCAGGCCGGGTTCATCACCAAATGTTAGGATAAGAGGTGTGGGGAGCGTTAGTAACTCAGATCCTTTGTATGTAGTTGATGGAGTGCTGACAGATAACATAGACTATCTTAATCCTGCTGATATTGAAAGCTTAAACATTTTAAAAGACGCTTCCAGTGCGGCTATTTATGGGATAAGAGCTGCAAATGGTGTGATTGTTATTGAAACAAAAAATGGCCGTGGCGAAGGAGTTTCTGTTTCTTACGACGGCTATGCAGGTTTTAAAAAAGTAACCAATATTCCTGATTTGGCAAATGCCAGCCAATATATACAATTATATAATGAAAAGCAGGCTTTTGAAGGTTCTGAAAATCTTTTAGATCCTAATGATTATAATGCGGATACAGATTGGTTTGAAGAAATTATAAAAGATGCTCCTGTTATTACCTCTCATAACTTATCGGTGTCTGGTTCTTCTGAAAAAACCAGGTATTATATAGGGGTGGGATATTTTAATGAAGAAGGGATCTTAGATGCCGGCCGTAATATAAATTCCGGAAACGATTATACCAGGATTACGGGCCGTCTTAATATTGATTCAGATATTAATGATTATATATCTTTTGGTGGTTCAATTGCCTATACAGATACACGTAGCAATGATGTTCAGGAGCCTTTTTACCAGGCTTACATAGCACCTCCTATATTTAATGCTATTAATCAAGATGGCACCTACGGGTTTCCTGAAGGTGTTGGGAACTTTGCAAATCCACGGGGAACACTGGATTTCTACAGGGGTAAATCTGAAGGAAACAGGGTTCTTGCGAATGTATATGCTGAAATTAGCCCTATTGAAAGTATCCAGTTTCGTACCAGTTTCTCTGGTGATAATAGAAGCAATAAAGGATTTTCATATACGCCTGAATACAGGATTAGTACCAACCAGGGTTCTGATATAAGCACACTTAACAGAAACAATGCTGAAAATGACAACTGGCTTTGGGAAAATACCCTTACCTGGGATGAAACTTTCGGAAAACACGACATCACGGTCTTAGGAGGCTTTTCCAGGGAAGAAAGAAGTTTTTACAGAATAGAGGGAATAGCCAACGGTGTAGATTTTAATGGCGACGATGCAATTCTATACCTGGATTTAGGCGATGTGGATTCTGAAAGAGTGAATGACGAAGGAACAAAAACACACTTCCAGTCTTTATTTGGAAGGGTACAATATAAATTTGATAACAGATACCTCTTGAATGCTACTATTAGAAATGATGGAGCATCTAATTTCCCTTCAGAAAACAATACCGAAATTTTCCCTTCTGTAGGGCTTGGATGGATTGTTTCTAATGAAGAATTTATGCAAAACACCACAGCAATAAATACCTTGAAATTTAAAGGAAGCTGGGGGCGCCTTGGTAATGCTACTGTGCCCAGAGGTTTTGATGTAACAGCAACTAACCCTGATATTTATTTCTTTGGAGAACAATCTGCTATTGCCAGGTCAATTAGTGAATTTTCCGATCCAAGTATTTTTTGGGAGATTGTTGAAGAATATGATGCGGGCGTAGAGTTTACACTTTTTGAAAATAAATTAGATGGCGAAGTAAACTATTATAACAGGGAAACACAAGATGCAGTTTTTAACATCACTCAGCTCGCATCATCAGGTGCCACTAATACAAATCTTCTAACAAATGCCGGAAGCTTCAAAAATACCGGCGTTGAGGTTTCACTTAATTGGGCAGATCAAATAAACACAGATCTTAATTACAGTATCTATGGAAACCTTACTACTATTTCTAATGAAATAACCAATATCATTGGAGCATCATTTTTAAATACAGGCCCTGGCCTTTTTGGAAATCCAATTATACGATTGGAAGAGGGAGCTGAAATTGGAGCTTATTACGGCTACCAGGTAGATGGAGTTATTCAAACAGAGGCAGAGGCAGCAGAATATAATTCTAGGGTTGGTGCATTTCGTTTTGCAGATTTAAACGGAGATGGATTAATTGGCGAAGATGATAAAACATTTTTGGGTAGTCCTATTCCAGAGTTCACCTATGGATTTGGTTTCTCCTTAAACTACAAGAACATTGATTTTGGGATGGATTTCGTTGGCGTGGCAGGAAATGAGATTTATAATTTCAACAGGAATTCACGATTTGGTAATGAGAATTGGGACCTGGACTTCTATGAAAACAGATGGACTCCTGGTAGTAATATAAATAATTATCCAGCGCCAAATTCTGACCAGAACTCCTCCAGGCCAAGCTCCTTCTATGTAGAAAAAGGCGATTACTTCAGGATAAGGAATATCCAGTTAGGATATACCCTTCCTCCTTCTATAGCCGGAGATTCAGAATTATGGGATAGTTTCAGAATTTATCTGAATGCGCAAAACCCTTTAACAGTGTTTGAATACAACGGATTTTCACCAGAGATCAATGGAGGAAGCGTTGATAATCCTCCCGGAGGAAGTGTAGTGAATTCAGGAATAGACAGAAATGTTTATCCTCTTTCTGCTACTTATAATCTTGGCGTAAGTTTAAATTTCTAGTAATAATAAATGAGTTTGCTTTTTAGGTAAACAGGTAAAAATATAGAATATGAAAAAATTAATATTTACATGCAGCCTACTTGCTCTATTTTCCTGTAGCGATGATTTTCTGGATGTGCCGCTTGAAGATAGAACGCCGGCAGAGGAATTCTTTGTAAGCCAGGAGGATGCGATAGAAGCTACTAATGCAATTTATAATCAGCAATTGGCCTGGGAAAATTCAGGATTCCCTTATTTGGCAATAACCGAGATAACTTCAGATAATACAGAAAAAGGAAGTAATCCAGGTGATGCAGCTTTTCTAAATGATTTTAATAATTTCACTTTTAGTTCTTCAGCGTTTGTGTTTAATGATTATTGGACCGGGCAATATAGGGGAATTAACCTGGCCAACCAGGTAATTACCAATGTTCCGGATATTTCTATGGATGAAGATTTAAAAGCACGCCTTATAGCTGAAGCTAAATTCTTTAGAGGGTATCACTATTTTAACCTTGTAAGGGCTTTCGGTGGAGTGCCAATTTATGACGGGATTCCTGAGGATGGCCTTTATAATCTTCCGCGTAATTCTGAAGAAGAGGTTTACAATTTTGTTATTTCAAACCTTCAGGATGCTGCTGAAGACTTACCCGCTTCTTATTCCGCAGGTAATACAGGAAGAGTTACACAGGCTGCCGCTAAAGGATTTTTGGCTAAGGTTTATATGTATCAGGAAAACTGGAATCAAGTGCTAACCCTTACCCAGGAAGTTATGGGAATGGGATATGAACTTTACCCTGACTACTATGAATTATTCAGGTGGCAAAACGAATATAATTCAGAGATCATTTTAACCATCAATTCCACGGCTGATGGTAACTGCCAGGCAAATTCTCAATTTGGACAGGTACAGGGTGTACGGGGGCAGTTTGGCTGGGGTTTTAACTCTCCTACAGAAGATCTTGCTGCAGCTTATGAAGAGCAGGATGTAAGAAGAGATGCCAGTATATTGTTTGTAGGCGAAACTACTCCTGAAGGTGACCTTATTACTGCTGGAGATGATCCTTCTAATCCACAGCGATATAATCAAAAGATCTATGTTTCTTCAGAATTTTTCAGAAGAAATAACTGCCAGGAAAATTCAGATAGCAATATTGTATTGCTGCGTTATGCTGAAATCCTTTTAATGAATGCCGAAGCTAATATGGAGCTTGGAAATATTGAAGCAGCTCAGGAAAGTTTAAATGCAGTAAGAAATCGTGCTGGCCTGGAAGATGTGGATGTAACAGACCAGCAGCAATTAAGAATGGCTATCTGGCATGAAAGAAGGGTGGAATTGGCCATGGAGGGAGACAGGTTCTTCGACCTTGTTAGGCAGGGAAGGGCTGCAGAAGTTTTGCAAGCCAATGGCGCACAATTTACAGCCGGTGTAAACGAAGTTTTCCCTATTCCAGCCAATCAAATTTCTTTAAGTAATGGTATGCTGGAACAGAATCCGGGATATTAGGAGCATAAGGGAATTCTTATTTTTCTTATAATAGTTAAGAACTGCCCCGTGATCTTTTTCCGGGGCATTTTCTTAATATACACACGCAATTATTGAGCTGTATATGCGGAGCTAAAAATTATTAATAACAGCCGTTTAATCCCCCTTCATAAATGACAAAACCCAATACACTACTGTTTATTTTCACAATGTTCCTTTTAATTTCATGTAAGGAATCAACTGAAGATGAGGATAATCAGGCCAATGATCTTGTTGTTAATCAGGAAACAGAACTATCCGATGATGAACTCCTAGAAAAAGTGCAGAAGCAAACGCTTAAATACTTCTGGGATTTTGCTGAACCAAATTCGGGTATGGCCCGTGAGCGGTATCATCCCGATGGCAATTATCCCAAAAATGATCCCGATGTGGTGACCACAGGTGGTACTGGGTTTGGCCTTATGGCCATTGTCGTGGGGATGGAGCGCGAATATATTCCACGAGAAGAAGCTGTGGCGCGCCTTGATACCATTGCCGATTTTCTTAAAAATGCCGACCGCTACCATGGCGCCTGGGCCCATTGGATTAATGGGAAAACCGGCAGGACCAGCGCTTTTAGTGAAAAAGATGACGGTGGGGATATTGTGGAAACTTCCTTTCTCGCCCAGGGATTCCTGGTGGTTAGGGAATACCTACAAAAAGGGAATGAAAATGAGCAAAAAGTGGCTGCCAAATATGATGAATTATGGAATGGAATTGAATGGAACTGGTACACCAACAACCGGGATGGAATTTTGTGGCACTGGTCACCAAAATTCGGTTTTGAGAAGAATTTTCTTATTGAAGGATATAACGAATGCCTTATTACCTATGTAATGGCGGCTTCTTCTCCAAAGCATGCCATTGAACCTTCAGTATATCATGAAGGCTGGGCAAGAAGTGGAAATATCACTACAAAAAATGAAGCTTATGGATTTCCACTGGTCTTAAAACACAATACTTCCGGGGATAAAGGCGGCCCGTTATTCTGGGCGCATTATTCCTATCTCGGATTAAATCCTACAAATTTGACCGATGAATATGGCAATTACTGGGATGTTACCCGAAATCATTCTTTGATCAACTACAAATATTGTGTGGAGAATCCCGAAAATTATGAGACCTATAGTAAGCAGTCATGGGGACTTACCGCAAGTTACACGCGTAATGAAGACGGGAGTATTGGATATACGGCACATTCTCCCGATAATGACAGGGGCGTGGTTTCCCCAACTGCCGCAGTAAGTTCCCTACCCTATACTCCTGAAGAATCTCTGAGAGCCATGCGCCATTTTTATGTGGATTTAAAGAATTTACTCTGGGGCCCGGCCGGGTTCTATGATGCTTTTAGTATGGAAGGGGAGCCATGGGTGGCCGCAAGGTATCTTGCCATAGACCAGGGACCGCAGGTGGTAATGATAGAAAATTACCGTTCCGGTCTAATCTGGGACCTCTTAATGGGCGCGCCCGAAGTGCAGCAGGGGTTAGAAAAATTAGGATTTTCTGTTCAGAAATAAATAATGTGGAAGGTACCTGGTGATTTCCTGCAAGGTTTTTAAAACCTTATAGGTTTAAACTTTGAAGTGTAAAGAAATTTTTCAGGGATGAATTGAAAAAAAAGAAGGTTTTTAACCTGTGAAATTTAAGTGGAAAAATAGAAACAATATTTTTATAATTATGAAAAATAAACTACTGCTTGTTTTGGCAATTATGGTCCTGCCGCTAAGCCTTTCGGCGCAGCAGGAAGCTTATCAGCGGGAACAATATGTCCAGGGAAACGATACTTTAAAATACCGTATTCTGTTTCCGAAGGACTTTTCCGAAGAAAAAAAATACCCGGTACTGCTCTTTCTGCACGGTGCGGGAGAACGTGGAAGTAATAATGAATCCCAACTGGTGCATGGCGGCGATTTATTTCTGAAAGAGGGAATAAGGGAAGAATTTCCTGCTATTGTGATTTTTCCGCAGGTGCCAAAAGAAGATTACTGGGCAAATGTTGAAGTTAACCGGGACAGTTTCCCGCTGCAGTTTAAATTCAAAAACCTGGAGGCGCCAACAACATCTATGAAAATGGCCATTTCGCTGATGGATTCTATTACACAACAAAAATTTGTTGATAAGGAAAAAGTTTATGTAGGCGGGCTTTCCATGGGCGGAATGGGAACTTTTGAAATTCTTTCAAGAAAACCCGAAATGTTTGCCTCGGCTTTTGCCATTTGTGGCGCGGCAGATCCTGCGGTGATTGATAAATATAAAGAAGATCTTGATATCTGGATTTTCCACGGTGAGCAGGATAATTTGGTGCCTCCGGAATATTCTAAAATGATGGCCAGGGAAATCAATTCCAGTGGCCGCGACGCGAAATTGTCTCTATATCCCAATGACAACCATAACAGCTGGGATTCCGCACTGGCAGAACCTTACCTGCTGCCCTGGCTTTTCTCAAAATCTTTAAATAATGCACATGAAATTGAAAAAAAAGATGAATAAAAAATTATCAATACTAATCCTTGGACTGATTTATAGCATTTCCGGGTTTGCACAATCTCAAAGTGAAATTCCTGAAGTAGAAGAACTGCTTTCCAAAATGACCCTTGAAGAGAAAATTGGGCAGTTAAACCTGCTTACTCCCGGCGGTGGTGTGGCTACCGGGGCAGTGGTGAGCAAAAATGTGGAAGACAAAATCAAAGCAGGGAATGTCGGCGGACTTTTTGGCGTTGCCGGGCCTGATAAGATAAGAATAGCCCAGGAATATGCCGTAAATGATACGCGGCTGGGAATCCCGCTGCTTATAGGTTCTGATGTGATCCATGGATATAGAACAACTTTTCCTATTCCGCTGGGGCTTTCTTCCAGCTGGGATATGGACCTTATCCAGAAAACGGCTTCCATCGCGGCTACCGAGGCTACAGCCGATGGGATAAACTGGAACTTTTCGCCTATGGTGGATATCGCCCGCGATCCGCGCTGGGGAAGAATTGCTGAAGGCGCAGGGGAAGACCCTTTCCTGGGATCTGCCGTGGCCCGGGCTATGGTTAAGGGCTACCAGGGAGAAGACCTTACAGATCCTACAACCATGATTGCCACCGTTAAACATTTCGCCCTTTATGGCGCTGCCGAAGCCGGCCGGGATTACAATACCGTGGACATGAGCAAGATCAAAATGTTCAATCAATACCTGCCTCCCTACAAGGCTGCTATTGATGCCGGCGCCGGCAGTGTGATGACTTCCTTTAACGATGTGAATGGCATTCCCGCCACTGGAAATAAATGGTTGCTTACCGACCTTCTAAGAGACCGCTGGGGCTTTAATGGGTTTGTGGTTTCAGATTATACTTCTTTAAATGAAATGATCGCCCACGGAATGGGGGATTTGCAGGCGGTATCTGCGCTTGCCCTAAATGCCGGGCTGGATATGGATATGGTGGGAGAAGGTTTTCTTACAACTTTAAAAAAGTCTGTTGAAGAAGGAAAGGTTTCCGAAGAAGACATCACCGTGGCGGCAAGAAGGATTCTGGAAGCAAAATATAAGCTGGGATTGTTTGAAGACCCATATCGCTATTTAGATGAAACACGTCCTGAAAAGGATATTCTTACGGAAGAACACCGTGCAATGGCCAGGAAAGCCGCAGCCAGATCTTTTGTTTTACTGAAAAAAGAAGGAAATGTTCTTCCGCTGAAGAAAAATGCGAAAATTGCCTTAATAGGCCCGTTAGCCAATAATAAGAACAATATGCTGGGCACCTGGGCGCCTACCGGGGATCCACAGCTCTCTGTGCCCGTGCTTCAGGGGCTTAAAAATGTGGCGCCAAATGCAAAAATTAGCTATGCGAAAGGAGCAAATATTACTGATGATGCTGAGCTTGCTGAAAAAATTAATGTTTTTGGCCCCCGTGCCGAAATTGACGAAAAATCTCCTAAAGCATTATTAAAAGAAGCTTTACAAACCGCAAAAAATGCTGAAGTGATCGTGGCAGTTGTAGGCGAGGCTACTGAAATGAGTGGAGAGGCCGCCAGCCGAACAGATATTACTATTCCCCAAAGCCAGAAAAAACTCATCAGGGAACTGGTAAAAACCGGGAAACCTGTAGTACTGGTGCTTATGAGCGGCAGGCCTCTTGTAATTTCCGAAGAAATGGACCTGCCGGTGAGTATTTTACAGGCCTGGCACCCGGGGGTGGAAGCCGGACATGCAGTGGCCGATGTGCTTTTTGGGGACTACAATCCTTCAGGTAAGCTTACCGCCACCTGGCCACGCAACGTGGGGCAAATTCCTGTTTACTACGCCCAGAAAAATACTGGGAGGCCTGAGCCAAACCCTGGGGAATTTGAAAAATTCAAATCCAATTACCTGGATGTCCCAAATTCACCATTATTGCCCTTTGGTTATGGCCTTAGTTATACCCAATTCGAATATTCCAATGTAGAGGCAAGTGCCGGGGAGCTGGCTGAAAACGAAAGCATAAGCCTGAGCGCCACCATTACCAACACCGGCAATTTTGACGGGGAAGAAGTGGTACAGCTTTATATTCATGATAAAGTGAGAAGCATCACTCCGCCGCTTAAGGAGTTGAAAGGTTTTAAAAAGATTTTCCTTAAAAAAGGAGAATCCAAAACGGTGGAATTCAATATAAGCGTAGAAGATTTGAAGTTCTATAATGCCGGCCTGGAATATGTTTTTGAACCCGGGGAATTTGAATTTTTTATAGCGGGAAGCTCAGACCATCCCTTTACCGGAACGTTTAAAGTTGAAGAATGATTGGGATGAGTGAAGCTACGGATAGGATTTGTAAGGTATAACCAATTATTTTCCCGGCCTATCCTAAGTTTATCGTAAAATTTGAAGTGAAAGCGCCGTTAAATTTTTTGGCTGTCTGAGCTTTTTGAATTTGTTGCTTTAAACAAATTTCGTTGCGAGTTCCTAAAATTTAGGTGCTGAACAAAAAATTTAGATAAAGTTTCGTCAGCCTAAATTTTTTTGGTTCGTTTTTTCATCAATGGAAAAAATGAACAGAAACTTATTTGTTATAAAATGTTCTAAGATCTAAAAATGAAAGCTAGTTGTAAACAAATTATCATTTCAGTACTTGCATTTATCGCTGCAGGAAATTGTTTCTCGCAAAATGGTGCAAAAGAGCGCCACTTCAAAACATATTGTAACCCTATAGACATAGATTACACCTATATGGCGCTGCATGCGCATACAGGAGTATCCTATAGAGCGGGGGCCGATCCCGCTGTGATCAACTTTAAGGGCAAGTATTATATGTTCGTTACACGCTCTTTTGGCTACTGGGTTTCAGAAGATATGAGCAACTGGGAGTTTGTTACGCCCCAAAACTGGTATTTTAACGGAAGCAATGCGCCGGCCGCGGCTGTTGAAGGTGATGAGGTGATTGTTGCTGCCGATCCTTCCGGGCGAATGGCGGTAATTAAAACCGATACCCCGGAAGTAGGCGACTGGCAAACGCAGTTTGGAGTGATTCCTATAGAAATTCAGGATCCCGCTCTTTTTGTTGATGATGACGGGAAGGTGTATTTATATGAAGAGTCTTCCAATGTCCATCCCCTGCATGGGGTGGAGTTAGACCCGGCCAATCATTACATGCCTGTGGGAGAGGAGCAGCCCCTGGTAAGCCTGCATCCTGAAGAACACGGCTGGGAGCGGTTTGGTGAAAATCATTCTTCAGATATGGCACCGTACCTGGAAGGCCCCTGGATGACCAAACACAACGGCACCTATTATTTGCAATATGCCGCGCCGGGTACCGAATTCAATGTATACGCCGATGGGGTTTACACCAGCGATAATCCCCTTGGCCCGTTTGAATATGCTCCATACAACCCCGTTTCTTATAAACCTGGCGGATTTTTAACCGGGGCCGGCCACGGGAGTACTGTACAGGACAATAATGGTGATTTCTGGCATTTTGCCACTATGCCCATCTCAGTGAATTATAAATTTGAAAGAAGAATTGGCCTTTTTCCCGCGGGGTTTGAAGATGACGGGCAGATGTATGTCAATACCGCTTATGGAGACTATCCCCAGCTGTTGCCGGGAACAGAGGTTGGGGAGCATCGAAACCGTTTTGCTGGTTGGATGCTGCTCTCTTACAACAAAAAGACAACCGCAAATTCTGTTATAGAAAAAGGCATTCAGCAAAGGGTGATAGGGCCAACCATGGAGCCTGTTCTAACTTCAAAAGATACCGAATACGATGCTTCCAAACTGGTAGATGAAGATATTAGTACTTTTTGGGTGGCCAATGGGAATAACGATTCGCTGCAGGTAAGCATCGACTTGGGGAATAAAATGAGGATAAACGCCCTGCAGGTGAATTTCCAGGAGTTTAATGCCAGGCTCTTCGGAAGGCTAAAAGGCCTGAAACACCAGTTTATTATCGAAGCTTCCCTGGACGGGGAAAAGTGGAATACACTGGTAGATTATTCTGAAAATCTTCGGGATCAGCCTCATGCTTATATCGAACTTGATGAGCCTTCAGATGCCCGCTATATCCGCTACCGCAATGTAAACACCCCAAATGAATACCTGGCAATATCCGAATTTCGGGTTTTTGGAAAAGGCTACGGAAAACTTCCGAAGCAGCCTTCAGAATTTGAAGTTTTAAGGCAGGAAGATAAAAGAAATGCCGATGTAAGCTGGAAAGAAGTGCCCGGGGCTATGGGTTATGTATTGTATTGGGGAATAGAAAAAGAAAAACTTAACAATTCAGTAATGATCTATTCTGAAAATGAATATGAACTACGGGCTTTAAATACAGACCAGGAATATTACTTCCAGGTAGAGGCTTTCAGTGAAAACGGCATCTCTGAAAGGAGTAAAACTGTTCATGTAGAATAGGTTTTTGAAACGCATTCCTGGAAGGTCTTAAGACCTTGTAGGTATTTTAAAGTTTAATCCCGGGCTGGAAAGACCTACGAGGTTTTGAAAACCTTGAGGACAGCGAAATAGAAAATAAAAATTTCTTTGGAATAGCTCCTCCCCTTTTTTCAAGGGGAGGTGGCCCAAGGCCGGAGAGGTTGTTAGAAGTTATGCCCAGCAATGTCTTTTTCGATTTTGTAGGTGTAAAAAGTTAATCCTGATTCAGGAAGACCTACGTGATATTAAAAATTTTGCAGGAAAAAGTAATATAGGCAGTACCTCATTAGCAATAGCTCCCCCCTTTTTTCAAGGGGAGGTGGCCAAAGGCCGGAGGGGTATAAATAGGAAGTCAAAAACACTCTGAAACCTGTTTCTGATAATCCGAAACCGAACTAAAAAGAACATCTTAAATTTTAAACACATGAGAAAAATTAAAAAATTGAAAAGTGGAGTTTTCGTTGTTTTATTCGTTTTGGGATGTATACCGCTTTCCAGGGCTCAGAAGATCTACGAAATGCCTGAAAAGAAGGTGGAAACACGCTGGTCCAGTTTTGAGAACCTCAGTGCCGGTAAGGCTTCAGGAGGTTTGGAGAACAAAGGGGCCAAAGGGCACCCCTTCAACAGGATTAATGCCGGGGAAAGCATTTCTTTACTGGATGTAGAAGGAAGCGGAACGGTGCAGCGAATCTGGCTTACCTTTAGCGACCGCAGCCCTGAAATGCTGCGCTCCCTGGTAATCAATATGTACTGGGACAATAAAGAAAAACCTGCGGTGTCTGTGCCAATTGGCGATTTTTTCGGCGTGGGGCTGGGCAAAAAAGTGCCTTTCGAAAGCGAATTTTTTGCCGATCCTGAAGGTCGGTCTTTCGTGTGTTTTATTCCCATGCCTTTTAAAGAAGGTGCGAAAATCGAAGTTGTGAATCAGTCACAGAAAGATCTGAAAGCTTTGTTTTATGATGTAAATCTTACGCTGGAAGATCATCCTGAAGACCTGCTTTATTTTCATGCCTACTGGAACAGGACACCTAAAACCACGTTGGGTGAGGACTTTAAAATCCTGCCCCAGGTTGAAGGGAAAGGGAGGTTCCTGGGAACCAATATAGGTGTTGCAACAAACAAGGATTATGAGGATTCCTGGTTTGGAGAAGGAGAGGTAAAAATTTATCTTGACGGAGATACCGGTACTCCAAGCCTTGTAGGTTCAGGTACTGAAGATTATGTAGGTACCGCGTATGGACAGGGAGCTTATTCCCAGCAATTTCATGGTTCTCCAATAGCCGATAAAGAGAACGGCGAATTTGCCTTTTATCGCTATCATGTGCCGGACCCCGTTTATTTTTATAATGATATTAAAGTTACCATTCAGCAAATGGGGGGTGCACCACAGGCACGGGTTAAGGAATTTATGAAAAACGGGGCGAAACTTCAACCTGTAACCATAGATGCTGAAGACGGGTTCTACCGCCTGTTAGGTAAAGATTCAAATATCAACATTAACGATGAAGGCGCGCCAAAAGGCTGGACAAATTTTTATCGTGAAGATGATGTTTCGGCTACAGCTTACTTCTATCTCAATAAACCCGTAACCGACCTTCCTTCCCTGCAGGCCTTAGAGGTTCGCACTAAAAACCTCACAAAAACGAATACTAATAAAAGTTCAGGATTGTAATGAAGAAACTGCTGTTGTTCTTGCCCTGTTTTCTGTTTATAGCTGCTTCTTTGGCTGCACAGGTGCGCAGGGCGGTAAAGCCAAACGTGGTCTATATTAATGTAGATGACCTGGGATATGGAGACCTTGGGGTGTACGGGGCCACAAAAGTGCATACGCCAAATATAGACAAACTTGCTTCACAGGGCATGCGGTTTACCGATGCCCATACCGTCTCTGCCGTTTGTACTCCTTCCAGATATGCGTTCATTACCGGGGAATATCCGGTTAGGGCGAACAACCTTTCCAGCGCTATTTTTGATCGCGATTCTTTAATTATAGATCAGGACCAGCTTAGTGTAGCCGATATTTTTAAGGAACAGGGATACGCCACCGGGATCGTGGGGAAATGGCATCTGGGCTTTGGAACCCAAAGGCCGGTAAACTGGAATGAGGAATTAAATCCGGGCCCGCTGGAGCTTGGCTTCGATTATTATTTTGGGGTTCCTGTTTTAAATTCCCATCCGCCGTTTGTATATGTTCGCAACCATTATGTGGTGGGACTGGAAGAAGACGATCCTTTTGTCTGGGGAGAGGAAGCCAACACCCAGCCTTTTCCTGAAAAATGGAACAAGTGGGACCAGAAAATAGGAGGGGCAGATAAGGCGCATTCCCTTTATAAAGACCGGCTGGTGGGAACTACATTGAAGGATTCTGCGGTGGCCTTCATCAAGCGGCACAAAGATGAGCCTTTCTTTTTGTATTATGCCACAACCAATATCCATCATCCGTTCACTCCTGCAAAGCGTTTTGTGGGCAGCAGCGATGCGGGCCGCTATGGCGATTTTATAGAAGAACTGGACTGGATCGTGGGAGAGGTGATGCATACCCTCGAGGAAGAGCATCTTGCTGAAAACACCCTGCTCATCCTTACCAGCGATAACGGCGGAATGCTGAACATGGGTGGCCAGGACGCCTATAAAATGGAACATCATATGAATGGGGATTTGCTCGGCTTTAAATTTGATGCCTGGGAGGGCGGCCACCGCGTGCCCTTTATTGTACGCTGGCCGGGGAAAGTGAAGGAGAACAGTGTGGCTTCACAGCTGCTGAGTAGCAATGTGGATATGGCCGCTACTTTCGCTGCCCTTTTTAACAGGAAACTGAAGAAAGGCGAAGCGGTGGATAGTTACAATATGCTGCCGGTTATTTTGGGAGAAACCACTAAACAAATAAGGAAGGAAATGCTTATCGCACCCAATAACCTCGAAAATATTGCCCTGAGGCAGGGCGATTGGGTTTATATTTCAGCGCAGGGAGGCGGCGGGTTTAATGCGCCCCATCGCGGGATGCATGATTTTGGCGGCCCGGCAGCCACCACTTTTACCGGGCAGCAAAACAGCGATATTCAGAACGGGCAGATAAAGGAAACTGCCCCGCCGGCTCAGTTGTATAACCTTAAAGAAGACCCTTCAGAGAAGGTGAATCTTTATAACCAGTATCCTGAAAAGGCTAAAGAAATGAGGGACAGGATAGAAGAAATACGGTCCTCCACGCAAACCCGTCCGCAGCAGTAAATTTTCAGCATAAAAAAGAAACTTCAGCTAAAACATACATTATGAACAGATTTTTGAAATTTTTGTTATTCAGCATTTGCTTTTCAATTTCACTATCAGCATGTAAAGATTCCGCTTCCGAAGAACAAAAAGCCGAAACCGATAAAAAGCCCAATATCGTCTTTATAATGTCTGACGATCATGCCCTGCAGGCCATTAGCGCTTACGGCCACCCGCTAAGCAAACTCGCGCCTACTCCAAATATCGACAGGATTGCTGAAGATGGGGCTACTTTTTTCAGGAATTACTGCACCAATTCCCTGTGCGGGCCCAGCCGGGCAACCATCCTTACCGGGCAGTTTAGCAATGAGAACGGGTTTAGGATGAACGGGGATAAATTTGATGGCTCGCAGGAAACGCTGCCAAAAGTACTGCGCGAAAATGGCTATACCACGGCCATTATTGGGAAATGGCATTTGGGCACCACTCCAACCGGCTTTGATTACTGGGAAATTTTAAACGACCAGGGGCATTACTATAATCCCGATTTTATCAAAAATAATGATACCACCCAGGTAGAAGGCTATACCACAGATATTATTACCGATAAAAGCATCGCCTGGATGGAAGCACAAAAATCTGCAGATAAACCTTTCTTTCTAATGGTGCACCATAAAGCGCCGCATCGCAACTGGATGCCTCCTTTGCGCTATGCAAATGAATTTGACAGTACAGAATTTCCGCTTCCCGATTCCTATTTCAGGGAGTTTGATTCTACCCAAATTGCCGCACGGGACCAGTTGATGACCATCTATAAAGATATGTATGAAGGTTACGACCTGAAAATGACCCTGGAAGAAGGAAGTCCTGAACTGGCACACGATCCCTGGCATAACGAATTCAGCAGGATGACTGCGGAACAGCGCGCGGCCTGGGATAGTGCGTATCAGCCAAAAAATGATGCCATGCATAAGGCAAATTTAAAGGGAAGAGCGCTGGATGAATGGATGGGGCAGCGCTTCCTGCAGGAATACCTGGCAACGGTGAAAGCTGTAGATGACGGGGTGGGGAAAATCCTGGACTACCTGAAAGCTAATGGTATGGATGAAAATACGCTGGTGGTCTATACTTCAGATCAGGGTTTTTTCCTGGGGGAGAACGGCTGGTTTGACAAGCGCTACATGTACGAAACATCATTTCGTATGCCGTTGTTAATGAAGTATCCCGGCCACATAAGCAAAGGCCAGGAAGTTTATGCGCTTACACAGAATCTTGATTTTGCAGAGACTTTCCTTGATTATGCCGGCGCTCCCATTCCGGAGGAATTCCAGGGGAAATCTTTTCGTCCCGTGCTGCAGGGAGAGGTGAAAGATGAAAACTTCAGGGATGCCATCTATTATCATTATTATGATTTTCCGGCTTTTCATATGGTGAAAAAACATTACGGGGTAAGAACAGATCGTTACGCGCTCATGCATTTTTATGATGATATAGACCAGTGGGAAATGTACGACCTTGAGAATGATCCAAGGGAGAGGAACAATATCTATAATGATCCCGGTTATGCTGAAGTCCGGCAACGGCTTCATAAGAAATTGGATTCTTTACAGGAGGTATATCATGTAACCGAAAAGGAATTTGAAACCACTTCTCCGGAAAAAGTGCAGCGGGCTTACGATATGTTTTCTAACATCAAGGGCGAAGAACCAGGATATTATCCGCGGAAGAATTAATGCTTTTCCGGGTGCGCATAATGTTCTTATATTCAATTTCTTAGCTTAACAGTCTGTTACGAAACGTTTAGTATTTGTTATGATTTCCCGCGCTTAATATTTTATAGCTTAGGGATGGAAACAAATGCTTATGAACAGGTTCTGGTATAAGAATGCGATTATTTACAGTCTTGATGTGGAATCTTTTATGGATTCTGATGGTGACGGAATTGGAGATTTTAAGGGCCTGCGCCACCGCCTGAACTATCTGAAGCACCTGGGAGTAGATTGCATTTGGTTGCTGCCGTTCTACGACACTCCAAACCGGGACAATGGTTACGATGTACGGGATTATTACCAGCTGGACAAACGTTTGGGCGATCTTGGGCATTTTGCCGAATTTGTTGAAAATGCCCAGGAAATTGGGATTCGGGTAATTATAGACCTCGTGGTGAACCACACTTCAGAAGAGCATTTCTGGTTTCAGGAAGCACGTAAAGATAAAAATTCCAAATACCGCGATTTTTACATTTGGGCAGATGAAAAGCCTGAAGAGCATGGCACCCATGCCATTTTTGGTGAAGATCAGGGCGGTACCAACTGGCATTTTGACCAAGAAGCGGGGCAATTTTATTACCATTCCTTTTATCCTTTTCAGCCAGACCTTAATCTTTCCAATCCTGCCGTACAGGACGAAATTATGAGGATAATGCATTTTTGGCTAAAACTTGGGGTTTCGGGTTTTCGTATGGATGCAGTTACCCATATGCTGCGAAAGAAAGGAAATGTTGCGTTTGAAAACGACCCTCATGATGTATTAAGGAAATTCCGCAGGTTCGTTCAGGAGAAAAAAACCGATGCTGTATTGTTGGCTGAAGTAGATGTGGACCCGAAGCGGTATAAGGATTTCTTTGGGAAAAGTGACCAGATGCATATGCTCCTTAACTTTTATGTGAATAATTACATTTTTCTGGCACTGGCCCGTGGGGAGGCAACTGCTTTGGCCCGGGCTATAGAACAACTGCCGGTGCACTCTCAAAAAGAACAGATGGCAAATTTCCTGCGGAACCATGATGAGCTTGATTTGGAACGCCTTACTGCAAGTGAGCGGGAAGAAGTATTTAAAGACTTTGCGCCGGAAGAAAACATGCGGATTTTTGGCCGCGGAATTAGAAGGAGACTTGCACCAATGTTAAATAATGACCGGCAAAAACTGGAACTGGTGTACAGCCTGTTGCTAAGCCTGCCGGGAACACCGCTTATAAGGTATGGGCAGGAGATCTCTATGGGAGAAGATCTAAACCTGAAAGGCAGGAACAGCGTGCGAACCGTAATGCAGTGGAGCTCCCGGGAGAATGGAGGTTTTTCCACAGCCAAACCTGAAAAACTGGTAAGAAAAGCAATAGCAGAAGGTGCCTATGGATACAAAAATAATAGTGTTGAAAGTCAGCAAAGGGATTCTTCTTCCTTTTTAAACTGGATCAACCGGGCAATAAATTACAGGAAGGAATGTCCTGAATTCGGAAAAGGGGAGGTTGAAATTCTTGAAACCAATAATAAGAAGGTGCTGGCGATTATGAGGAAAACAGATTCCGGAATGGCATTGGCCATACATAACTTTTCAGGTAAGGATCAGGAAATTAAGCTTTCTCTGGGCGAAGATACAGAGATGCTGGAAATTTTTGCAAACAAGGAATATTCCCGTTCAAAACTAGAAAACCCTACAGAAATTTCTTCTTACGGCTACAGATGGTTTCGGGAAAAAAGAAATTTTTTATGATGAAGGAAAGCGAATTTAAATGGTGGCAAAAAGAGGTGGTATATCAAATTTATCCCCGTTCTTTTATGGACAGTGATGGAGATGGTGTTGGAGACCTGGCGGGAATAGAGCAAAAGCTGGATTACCTGCAGCAGCTGGGGGTGGGCGCTATCTGGATATCTCCTATTTATCCTTCTCCCATGGCCGATTTTGGCTATGATGTAAGTGATTATACCGGCATTCATCCTCTTTTTGGGAATATGGAAAAATTTGATCAGCTGTTGAAAGAGGTACATGAAAAAGGCATGAAAATGATCCTGGACCTGGTGCCAAACCATACTTCCAACGAACATCCATGGTTCCAGGAATCCAGAAAGTCAAGGACAAATCCTAAAAGGGACTGGTACATCTGGAAAGATCCTGCGGCAGATGGCGGCCCGCCAAATAACTGGTTGAGCGAATTTGGAGGTGATGGCTGGGAGCTGGATGAGCAAACCGGCCAGTATTACTATCATGCTTATTTAAAAGAGCAGCCAGACCTTAACTGGCGAAATCCGGAAGTGCACGAAGCCGTTTTTAAGGCCATGCGGTTTTGGCTGGACAAAGGAGTAGACGGGTTTAGGGTAGACGTGATGTGGCATATGATAAAAGATGATCAGTTCAGGGACAATCCGCCTAATCCCGATTATTCCCCGGAGACCATGTCGCCCTATCGCAAACTGATTCCCGCTTATTCTACAGACCAGCCGGAAGTTCATGAAGTGGTAAGAAAAATGCGGCAGGTAACCGATGAGTATACAGACCGGGTGTTAATTGGGGAAATTTACCTGCCGGTGGAGAAACTCATTATGTACTATGGCGAAGGAAATAAAGGGGCGCAGCTGCCTTTTAATTTTCAACTTATAGGCTTGCCGTGGGATGCCGCTAAAATTTTTGCGGCAGTCAATGATTATGAAGGAGCCTTACCCGAAGGAGCATGGCCAAACTGGGTTATGGGAAATCATGACAAATCCCGCCTGGCAACAAGGGTGGGGAAGTCCCAGGCCAGGGTTGCCGCTATGCTGCTGCTTAGCCTTAGGGGCACGCCAACCATGTATTATGGAGAGGAAATTGGTATGGAAGACGTTCCTATTCCGCCAGAACAGGTACAGGATCCGCATGAAAAAAATGTACCGGGTAAAAACCTGGGCCGCGATCCGCAAAGGACGCCTATGCAGTGGGATGATTCTTCAAATGCCGGTTTTACTACGGGAGATCCATGGCTGCCGGTGGGTAACTACGGGCAATGTAATGTTGCTGGCGAATGGCAAAAAGAGGACAGCCTGTTATCCCTTTACAGGAAACTTCTGAAACTGCGAAACACTGAACCCGCGCTTCATATTGGCGATTACTTTCCTTACAAATGCCAGGATAATCTGCTTTCATATTTCAGAAGTGATGGAGAAAAAACTTTTCTAATATTGCTGAATTTAGGTTCTTCTGAAGTCACTCTTCAGCTTGAAAATATCAGAGAAAATGGAATTTGCAGGTTGGGAACTGTCCGGTCCTCTGAAGGCGAAGAAATTTCTGGCGAAGTGTCCCTTGCTCCCGATGAAGGAAAAATGCTGCAATACAATAATGCCTATAAAGAACTTACCGGCAAAGATGTTGGTGCCCGGTAAATGCAGTTTTTCTGGTTTGGTGAACTTTAAACTTTCATTAGGAAACATTTAGCAAGGGGAATTTACGCTTTTGTAAGTTTTCGGGTAATTTAAAAATGCTAATTAAAAAAACATATAATATGAAAAAGTTAATTCTATTATTTGCTCTAATATTTACAATAGGCTCTTCTTTTACAGCCTGTAAAGACAACGAGAGCAAAACCGAGGAGATGCTGGAAAATGATTTTGACAATGATATTATTGAGGAAGACGAAAATGCCGGGCCTTTTGATGAATATGATGAAGACGGTGACGGCGTTTGGAATGAAGATGAGTTTGGAAATTCTGTCGAAAATGATTTTGCCAACTGGGATAGTGATGGTGACGGTTCTTTAAATGAAGATGAGTTTTATGAAACCACCTTTGGAAATACAGATGCCAATGACGATGATTCTATAAGTGAGGAAGAATGGAACCAGGGTTATAGCAGTATGTATGGCAATTATGCGGCAGAGGGCGATTTTGATGCCTACGATACCAATGATGACGGCATGCTGGATAGCGCGGAGTGGAGAGAAGGTTTTTCAGATTCGGAATGGTTTGGTACTTATGATGGTGATGACGATGATGAAATGATTACCGAATCGGAATTCAATGACGGGCTTTACGGTGACTGGGATACTAATAGTGATGGGCGCATAGATGAAGACGAATTTGTGGCCTATAACGGCTATTATGAGAACTGGTAAAAATCACCAATATTATAAATTTACCTGCCCGGAGAATATTCTCCGGGTTTTTTATGCGGAAAAATAACTATTCTGAAGCATTGCTTTCTATAGCCAGTTCGGCAAGAATAGGGAAATGATCGGAGTTAAACTTTGGTAAGCGCTGAATTTCAACTACAGAAAATTCTTTGGAAACAAAGAAGTGGTCCAGCGGCCAGCGCATTATAAGTGATTTCGCGTCAAAAGTATTGTAAAGTCCCCGGCCGATCCTCACGTTATTAAGAATATCATCCTTTTCAAGCAGCCTGGAAGTATGGGACCAGGAAACATCATTAAAATCGCCTGCCACAATAGAAGGGAGGCTGTCCCTGGCAACCATGCTCCCCAGCTTCTGCATGGCTATTTCCTCCTGTTCATCCTGCCTTCCATCTCCAATATTTTCAGGATATTTATCACTGGGAAAAGGAGCTACGGGATGCATGCCGTGAAACCTGAAGCTTTTACCGGAAGGCAATTCCACTTCAGCATGAAAAGAAGGCACACGGCTATGGTTAAAAAATTTAATTTCTGAATTTTTTAGTGGCATTTTTGAATAAAGTACCATTCCGTAGGCATTATCCAGGGGCAGGCTCATCTGGTACGGGTAATCCTTCTTCAGGCTTTTAAGGTGCTCCACCCACCAGTCATTCACCTCCATGGCCAGGACCATGTCTGGATCATTGTTTCGGATAATATTCAGGAATTCTTCAGCATGATGATTTGTAATTAAAACATTGCCCAGCAAAATACTTACTGTATTTTCTGGTTTAACAATTTTCATATTGGCATTGGGAACAGATTTTTCTGCAATAAAATAAGGAAGGATAAAATCCAGCTGAATGCCGATGGAAGCCACCAATCCTGCCGTGAGAAGAATGGAAGCTGTTTTCCATTTTCTGTTAATGAGGATAAACAGAATCAGAAAAATTACCGCGCAAATTAAATATTGGGTCCTGGGAAAATCCAGGACTTTTAGGTACCAGCGCGGAATGTCATATATAAGCGAAAGCAGGGTGCAAAGAATAAGAAGGGTACAGCAAAAAATAATAAAATAGTAGAGGATTTTCCAAAGAAGCTTCATAGGAATACAATCTAATTTACAGGTGCTTCTAATTTACAGATAATTATTGGCAATTATGCAGCATTGTGGGTGGAGCGTTATTTTCACTTTTTGTAATTAGCTGTTAACAGAAATTCTGCTTTCTGTACGGTATATCAATTTGGAAGTTACGAATATCCCTATTAATGGGTATTGATATAAGATCTTTTCATAACTATTTTTACTCTGGTTGTAATGCCCGCAACAGTCTTAGTTTCAGCTATTAGTGATAATCAATTAAAACATGAATAATGAAAACTTCAAGAATTTTAGTTATCGCCATTTTAATGGGATTAAGTGGTGTTTGCCGGGCACAGGTGATGGATCAGGAAGGCAGCCAAAGTACAGAAAATGTCAGGCCATTCCGAATTGGGCTTAAATTGGGATTTCCCAACATTATTGGAGGAAATGTTGAATATGTGACTCCACTAATAAACCATAAGCTGTCCGTGAATCTTGATTATTCAAAACTTGATTACGGCTTTTTGTCAGATCTGTTTGTCGAGGAACAAGAGGAAGATGAAACTACAAATCTTACCTTTACGTATTTCCAGGGCGGACTTAATTATTACTTCTTTAAACCAGGAAAAGGCCTGTATGCCGGGGTGAATTACGGGGCTTTAAAGCTTGAATTTACCGAGACTGATTTGGAATCCAGCGAGGATCCAGGCAAAACTGGTGTCGCTACCATGGAGTTTAAAAGAAATTCCTTTAGCCTAAAACTAGGAGCTAAACTTGGAGGCCTTTTTTACTTCAGGCCCGAGATAGGATATGCTTTTGAGGAATTGCCCAAGAGCGTGGATACAAAAGTGCGGTTTGATGATGGCTCAACAGAAACGCAAACCTATTATCTTGATGATTATTTTGATACAGAAAGTTCCCCGCAGAAGTATTTGTTTGAGGGTTTTATAGCCAATATAGGATTTGGATTTTCCTTTTGACGTACCATTTCAGGAAACCTGTATTAAGCAGAGCCTGGCTGCAACAATTTTATTCTTTGGTTTCAGGCAAGAGTAAAAATAAATCTGGATAATTTTTATCATCCGGTAAAGAGATTGGTCGCAGTTTGTAGGGGACTGTGGCTAATCTTCTTTTTTATTGCAGGATTCCCGCCATCATACTTTCAGCAATGAGTTCGGCCGTGTTTTTACACCCGCTTTTTGCAAGCACATTTTTCCTGTGGGTATGAACGGTATGGATAGACAGGTTCAGGTTATTAGCGATTTGTTTGGCGCCATAGCCTTTGGCCAGAAGATCTATAATTTCTTTTTCTCTCACAGTAAGCGTTACCGAGATATCAGGCTCATCATTGCCGGCTTTCGGATTAAATTTACCGGTTTCTGTAGGAACGTTAAAAAAGGATTTTCCACCTTTAAGATTCATAAAGGAAACCTTTCCGGTACTAATATTTCCAAAATGGGAAATATCACTGTGGATCGTGAGCACATGCAGGGGAGTATTGTTTTTATCAACAGATAAAGGAGTGGCCTGCATAAGCATTAGCCTTTTTTTCTCTTTATAATCCTCCATCCTGTAAGTATATACAAGCTTGTAGTCCAGAAATTCTGAAGGACTGAGATAATTGGTGAAAAAATCTTTAATGACCATTTCCTTTTTTTCCAGTTTCTCAATCTCTTCAGGTAAAGCCAGGTTGAGCAGCTGTTGCATAGTGACATTTTCAGCGCAAATATCAATAAACTCATTTACGCCAGGGGAAACATAATCCAGTTCCAGGTTGTGCATATTAAGTATATAGAAATACGATTCCCCGGGTGCAAACATTAAAGCGAACTTCTGGAACTGTTCTGTGATCTCATACCGGGAATACTTTAAAATATGTGAAGAGTATTGCTTTTTCCATAATTCAGCTATCTTATTTTCTTCTTTTGACATATATAAGGAAAATTTACTATCAATATAGGAAAATTTAGCGGATACTGTTTTTTTATTGTTAATCATTTTAACTTTATTCCTAATTAAAAAACCTGCCTCAGAGGGCAGGTTTGAACAAGATAATATTTCGATGGCTGCCTACCAGCGCTGGTGTACCTGTGGTTTTATATACTTCTTATATATGGCATTCATCTGCTGAATCTTCTCATCAGTTAAAGCAGGTAATTTATAAACAGAAGTATTGGACAGCAGATGGTCTTTTTTGGAAGCCCCGGGGATAATACAACTTATTTCCTCAAACTGTAAAATCCATTGCAATGCGATTGGCGCAAGGTTTTCCATATCCGGAAAGAGCTTTTTGAGTTCCTCCACGGCTTTAAGGCCCTGTTCATAATCTACGCCAGAAAAAGTTTCCCCCTGGTCAAAAGCCTCACCGTTACGGTTAAAATTACGATGATCTTCTTTGTCAAAGCTGGTGGATTTATCAAATTTCCCCGTAAGCAGTCCGCTGGCCAGTGGCACCCGGGCGATAATTCCCACGTCATGTTTTTTAGCTTCCTCAAAAAACAGTTCTGATGGTCGTTGGCGAAAAAGGTTAAAGATAATCTGCACCGTGCTAACGTTGGGATATTGCATGGCTTTTATGGCTTCTTCCACTTTTTCCACGCTCACTCCAAGATTGCGGACTTTCCCCTGCTCTTTTAAACGCTCAAAGGTTTCAAATATCTCCGGGCGATAATAAACATCTGTGGGCGGGCAGTGCAATTGTACCAGGTCCAGGGTATCGAGCCCGGTTCTTTTAAGGCTGTCTTCCACATATTTTGTAAGCACTTCAGGAGTGTAATTTTCATTTATGTGCGGGTTGATCTGCCGGCCGCATTTTGTGGCCACATAAATTCTTTCTGAACGGGAGCGTACCACTCTTCCAACCGCGGTTTCGCTCATGCCGTTTTCATAAACATCGGCGGTATCTATAAAATTCACTCCCTCATCTATGGCGGTATTCAGGATGTCGTCTGCCTTTGCATCATCAAAGCCGGAGCCCCATTTACCTCCAACCTGCCAGGTTCCAAGGGATATTTCTGAAATTTCTAAATCTGTTTTTCCTAGTCTTCTGTAATTCATAACTTCTTATTTTTTCTAAATTTAGAAATTTTAATTGCCATTAAAAAACCGAAATTTTTCCCAGGCATAAATTTGTTAAAAAGGACAGGTCTTCTTCAAAGAAAATAGTTTCAATTTGTTTAAATTGGAATCCAAAATTTTACAAATGCACCGGTTATTTCTCCTGTTTCTGTTATTTTCTTCAGTAGCTCCTGCGCAAAAGAAGGAGCTGACCACCTGGCGGTTTTCTTCGGAAAAAAATCCTGAAGCAATGCAGGTACAGCTTCCGCATACCTGGAATGTACAAGATGCTTTTGACGATGAGCCCGGATACTGGCGGGGGAAAGGGATTTATGAAAAAACCATTCAGGTTAATGATACTTCCCAGGTTTATTATCTTCAGTTTGGCGGAGCAAACCAGGATGCTAAGGTTTATATGAACAATCAACTGGTGGGGGAGCATAAAGGCGGCTATACCGCTTTCCAGGTTCCGCTCTCTTCCGCAGTAAAACCTGGTGAAAATAAAATAAAGGTGGAATTGAGCAATGCCCATAATGAGACCATTCCTCCCCTTGATGCGGATTTTACTTTCTATGGCGGGCTGTACCGAAAAGTATGGCTGGTGGCAGAAAATAAGGTTCATTTTAGGAAAGAATATGGAACCGATAAGGTAAAAATCAGCCCGGTTTTAGATGAAAATTATGATGCTGAGGTAAAACTTTCAGGAGAAATTGAAAATCCTGAAAAGGAAAAGCTGAAGCTCAAAATTTCCCTTTTTAATCCTGAAGGAAAAGAGGTTTATTCCGAAGAAAAAAATACTGCGGAAAATTTCAGCTTAAATTTTCCTGTAGAGCAGCCAGCATTGTGGTCGCCGGCAGCCCCAAATTTATACAAGCTCAAAATTGCCATTTTTAAAGATGCCTCAAGTCTGGTGGATTCTTATGAGCACAACATTGGTTTTAGAAAGTTTGAAGCTGCTGTGGAAGGTTTTCAGCTTAATGGAAAGGAGCTCAAGCTTATTGGCGTAAACCGGCACCAGGATTGGCAAGGCATGGGCAATGCCGTGCCTGTGGAAATGCAGCTTCAGGATATGGTGAAAATTAAGGAAATGGGGGCGAATTTTCTACGGCTGGCGCATTACCCGCAGGACCAGGCAATCTATAAAGCGGCAGACAGCCTGGGGCTTATCTTATGGTCTGAAATTCCTGTGGTAAATAAAGTGCCGGTGGCAGAAGATTATAAGGAGTATGAAAAAAATGTGCTGCAGATGCAGCGGGAGCATATCGCCCAGAATTACAACCATCCTTCCTTTATTTTTATCGGGTATATGAACGAGATCTTTATCAGGATGGTTTTTGATAATGCTGAAGGCCAGGAAAAGCAAAATATTATAGACCACACCCTAAAGCTGGCTCAAAAACTTGAAAATCTTACCCTGGAGCTGGCCCCGGAGCATATAACGGTTATGGCTATTCACGGCAACCAGATCTATAATCAAACAGGGATTACAGATTTACCGATGGTGCTGGGCTGGAACCTTTACTACGGCTGGTACGATGGGAAAATTGAAGACCTGGGAGGATTTTTGGATATGGAGCATCAAAAATTCCCTGAACGGCCAGTGATAATTTCGGAATATGGCGTGGGCGCCGATGCGCGCCTGCACAGCAATACTCCTGAAAAGTTCGACTTTAGCGAAGAGTACCAGCTGCTGTACCACCAGGGGTATCTTGAACAGGTGCTGGCGAGGGATTTTGTGATAGGAATGACCGCATGGAATTTTGCCGATTTTGGTTCAGAATTTCGGGGAGATGCCATGCCTCATATCAATCAAAAAGGCCTGGTGAATTATGACCGCTCTCCAAAAAACATCTATTACTGGTACAAAAGCATGCTACGTCCCGATGAGAAATTTAGCAGGATTTACCGGGACCTGCCGGTGCATATTAGTTCTTCCGCAGGAAAAGAACTTAAAATTATCTCCAACCAGGAAGTGGTTATAAAACTGAATGGTGAAAAAGTGGCAGAAAAAATTCCGGAAGATGGTGTTGTGAAGGTAAACCTGGAATTAACTAAGGCTTCTAATAAAATTGAAATCCTGAACAGGGAAGGTAAAATAGAGGACGAAATGCAGCTTGTATGGCAAAAACCTGATTTTTCAGCCGGTGACTGGCTGGGAATTAATTTTGGCAGCAACACTTATTTTCTTGATGATAAGGACAGGCAGTGGCTGCCAGCTTCAGCATTAAAAACCTTACAAATTTCAGAAAGCGCCAAACCGGTAAAAAGCAGCACGAATATCAGGAATACCAAAAATGATCCTCTTTTCCAGACCGGGATTACCGATGTTCAAAATATAAAGATCAAGGTGCCTGAAGGTGATTATAATGTAAGGCTGCTGTTTGCCAACCTGGGCAAAGATAAAAAGCTGGCTTACGAGCTGAACAGGAAAAGTGCCGGTACGGGAACTTCTACAGATGGTTTTGAGTTACTGCTGAATGGGAATAAAATTAAAGTATCGCCTGCGCCGGAATTTCATTTTGTTGAAAAAACCTTACAGGTAAAAGCTGAAGGGAACATAGAAATTCAAGCCGCAAAAGGGACAGCTTTTTACATTGGCGGAATAGCATTGCAAAAGCTGGATTAGCTTTAGGCTCTTTAATGAATTTGATCAGCCAGCTGAAGCATGGCTGATATTTTATGATTTACAGGTTTGGCAAAAATCTATTATTCAGTATTGCCGTAGGCTTTATCAAGAAATAAATACCGGGCATCGTCTGGTGCATCTTCAACTTTAAATTCCGTATCTATAATCATCACAGGAGGATTGGTGCCTGCAGTTTCTGCAGAAGGCCATTCCGGCAGCTTACCGCCATTAGGATTACCGGTTTTGATGAAATTGACCAAATATTGCTGTATTGTTTCAGAAACTTTATGATCTTCAGCAGTCCATTCATACTCATTTGTAAGCTCAAGATTTCCGAGGAAATAAGGGATTTCCGAAGCATGGGGCGCACCAACAGGTTGGCTTTGGGGTGGTGTGTTGGTTGTTAGCGGAGGCCTTATTTTGCTGAAAAGATAACGGTAAACCGGCTCTTTGCTGTTTTTACGATGAAGGTCAAACCATTTCCATGTGCTGTAGGAAATAAAACGGTCTGAAGCCAGCGCGGTGGCAGAGCTTTCAATCTCTTCTTCGGAAGAGTGGGGATAAAGCTCCAGTACTTTTTGATAATCTTCAGGATAAGTCTGCTTCACTTTCTCTATATAATTTTCTTCGGAATAAGGCTGGCCCTGCATAAAGGCCATTCCGGGAATTTCAGCAGAATTCTATCCCACCAGCAGCGGCACCTGCGCCTGTTTCCCTTTTCTGAAAATCTCCGGAAGGCTTTCCGGAAGGAAATACCCGTTAATAACACTTGGGAAACCAAAAGCCTGGGAAGCTTTATATTTTTCAAAAATCTCTTCAGTGGAAGCAGTTCTCATCGTGGCAAGGGAAGAATATCCGGCTTTTTCAGCAAATTGTTTCCCGTTTTGTTCAGCTTCAGCTAGAGACACGGGTGCAAGAGTGGGTTTTATAGCAGCACCGCTTTCTCCAATTGCGCCGGCAATAAGATTTTTGGAAAGGGGAGAGGCCATTTGCACGCTCACCGAAATGGAGCCGGCAGATTCCCCCGCGATGGTTATTTTTTCCGGGTCGCCACCAAAAGCGGCTATGTTTTCCCGTACCCATTGCAGGGCGGCATACTGGTCTAAAAGTCCGTAATTGCCGGAAGCGTGGTAAGCTGCTTCCTCGCTGAGTTCAGGATGGGCAAAAAAGCCAAAAATATTAAGCCGGTAATTGGTGGTAACGCTCACAATGCCTTTTTGGGCCATAGCAGCACCGTCATACCGCGGTTCCGATCCGTCACCGGCAACAAATCCGCCGCCGTAGAAGTAAAGGAGTACAGGTAGTTTTTCAGTATTTTTTTCCGCAGGAGTCCACACATTAAGGTACAGGCAATCTTCACTTTGGCCGTCTCCCCTAAAAACCATATCCCCAAAAACATCTGCCTGTACGGGGGCCGGGCCAAAAGATTTGGTTTCTTTTATCCCGCTCCAGTCTTTGGAAGGCTGTGGCGCTTTCCAGCGTAAATCTTTTACAGGAGGCTGGGCGAAAGGAATTCCAAGGTAGATGTTCAGGTTTTTTGCTGGATCGTGGTATCCTTCAATAGTGCCGTTTTGGATTTGAGTTTGCACCGGATTCTTATCCTGTGCAGACAAAATTAGCGGAAGCGAAAACAAGATTAAAAGCAGTAAATTTTTCTTCATGAGAAAGAGATTTGTATTAAAGATACTGCTTTCCATAAAAAACTGCCGGAATTTTTAAACGTCTTCTGGAAATTCCAAAATGACAATTAAATTCCGGCAGTCGGTTTTATAGCCTGAAAGGAAGAAATTCTTAAACAATGATCTTTTTGTCTCCTTTCACTTCTTTATAATTTTTGCTTAAATCTTCTTCATTCTTTTTCTTGAAGATCTTATAAGCCAGATATCCTACTCCCGCGGCAGCTCCCAGTGCGGCCCCTAATACTCCGCCGTTGGTTACAACTTTTTTTCCTGCTTTAAAAATTGCGCCTTTTGCTAAGAATTTACTTCCTGTTGCTAATAAATCGCTCATTATTTTAATATTTTAAGGTTAGTAATTAATTGTTATGCTTTGCCCGTAGGCTTAATTAATAATTCGTTTACATTCACCGAGTCGGGTTGTGAAATGGCGTAAAAAACCGCGTCTGCTATGTTTTCAGTATTCAGGCTGGGTTCCTCCTCATCATAATCCTTATTCTGCAATAGTTCGGTGTCTGTAATATCTTTCCGGAGATTGGTTTCCACGGTGCCTGGTTCTATGGCGGTCACTCGAATATTAAATTCAGGGGAAAGTTCCATTCGCATTGCTTTGGAAAGCGCTATAACGGCAGCTTTGGAGGCGCCGTAAACCGCCCCGCCTTTAAATAATTCTTTTCCGTCTACCGAAGCAATATTTATAATATGTCCGCTTTTTTGGTCTTTCATACCGGGTAACGCCGAATAAATGCAACGCAGGCATCCTTTTAAATTAACCTCCACCGTTTGTAGCCACTCGTCCAGGTGCCGGTTTTTAAGGTAGGTAAGCGGCATAACCCCCGCAGAATTCACCAGGATATCAATTCCTCCCAATTCGTTCTTTATCTTTTTAAAACCTGCCACCACACTCTCGGTTAAGCTTACATCCATTTCTACCACCAGGCTTTTGCCGGGCAATTCTTTTTGCAGCTCCTTAAGCTTATCGGTGTTTCTGCTGGCAAGGGCAACATTACAACCTTCTGCAGAAAGCTTTTTCGCAATTGCTCTTCCAATCCCGCTGCTGGCCCCTGTTACTACCGCTATTTTATTCTCAAGCATCATATATCTTACTTCTCCGGTTTATTTAAATATCCAAATTTCTGGCGGCTATGCACGTTAAGGGCTTTCTAAATAACAAGATTTTAACGGGAAAAAATGGAAGAGGGAATAGTGAATAATTGAGTTTGATAATGAGCAATTGAAATTAAACAAAGGACAATTGATAATATATCGGAGGAGCATTTCCGGGCTTTGTTGTCCCGGCAGCCTGGAAAAGCGAAAGTTATGGGAGTTGAAGTGCTTCAGAGAAGCCGGAGAAGGCGCCTGTGAGGTTATTGAAAGTCAGATTGTCGATTACGGCTCCCGCCAGTGTGCGGAATTAAGCACACGGAGTTGTCGGCTTAATATTTTGTTGTTTGAGTTCTAAGTTATCGATTTTGATTGAATACCACATATTGGCCGTTAACCGACTTTGTTGTGCCACGTGCCTTAGTCAAAATTTATGTTTTTAGAAATCTTGGGAATAAAAACGCACCGTAAATCAATCCTAATATTCCGCCAGCTATTATTGTTGAAAAATCAATTGCTATGTACCAACCAATTCCCATTGTCCAATAAAAGGAAATTAATCCGATTGCTAAACCTCCTAAAGTCGAAAAAACAATTCTATTATATCCGAACAATCTAAAGATGCGGAATAATCCGAAAATTATTAATAATGATACTAATATGTAAATTCCGAGAAATGATATAAAGCCTCCAATCATTGAAATTCCTTGCCAACTTAAAATGTTACCATCATTTTGCCATCCTGGGCCTGGTCGATCTGAATACGGAAGATATCCTATTATTTGAACAATAATCATATAAAGGAAAAGTCCGCCTAAAACTATCAATGAACTCCAAAGTATATGTTTTCCTAAATCTTTAAGTATTTTTTTCATTCAATTCTGGCATTTGCCACAACTTTTAATAATGGGGAGTGGTATATAAACAGGTAAAAATAATTTTTCAGAAGAAAAAAGGGAATAGCTGTTAATTTAGGGAGCGGTTAAAAGCCTTCATCATTTTATAAGCGCACCTGAAAATTTTTTCTTTCTTAGACCTGCGCGACTTTTCCATGTTTATACTGATAAACTTTCCTCCTAACTTGTAAAAATTGAGGTTTCTGGCAGGGATCAATATTCCGTTTGGATCTATTTTAAAGCCGTCTTTTTTCCTGAAAATAAAATTTCCTGTGCAGTTTTCTATGAGCTCCGGATTTTGAAATGCATCTTCCATAATGTTGAATTTATAAATTGCAAGCCTTTTAATTTACGAAAAATTAATTATTGCTATATGGAATTGATTGTAATTTATTTTTATGCTTAAAACTATAAGAGTATCGTAATGCTGATGCCTTTTCTTTCGCTTTTTGGAAAACGGGCGGCTTAATTGCAGCTGCACAGCATTTTTTAGTTACTTTAGTTCTTCAAATTTTAAGTTTCAGCTTTTGAAGAAAGCTTCCGCGATATTGCTGCTTTTTATTTTTTCTTTTAATTCTGTGGGATTTTACATCGCCTTCGGAGTTCAGCTTTATCAGATTAAACAGGAAGTCAGGCAAAAAATTATTGATGGTACTCCTGAAGAGGAACTGGTTCAGCTAAAATATTCTTCAGCAACAAAAAAGGAATTTCACTGGCACGAAGACGGGGAGTTTAGCTATAAAGGCAAATTGTATGATGTGGTAAGAGCTGAAAAAAAGCATGCTGCCACCATCTACTATTGCATTGTGGACAAAGAGGAGACTATTTTGCTGGCCAGCCTTAAAAAGCAGCTGGAGAAAAATTCCAGGCGAAATAAAAGGAATGGAAAGCCGGCGAAATCCCTTAATAAAGTTTTTTTCCAGCCCAGGAATTTACCTGATGCGCTGGCAATGCATTCTTCAGAAGAGAATAATCTTTCCAATTTTCAGTATTTCAATTTTTACAAGCCGCCGGGATTAGAACCTTCCGGCCCACCGCCAAAGCGGATTTAATATTCCAGGTTCTGCTTTCTAAAGTTTTCGCTTTTAATTTTTATTCCGGAGAAGTTTTCCGGGTAATTCTAATATTGCCTTGGGTGAATCCTAGGCTAGGAAGAAGAGTTGTTTCAAATAAACAAAAGCGGCCATTTTTATGGTTGCTCAAATCTGATATTAAACCTTTTAAATTGAATACATGATAAGATTTTTTTTATACCTGATTATATTAATGGTTACTGCCCTGGGTTTTGGCCAGAACAACCGACTTAGAGGAAGTATTTATGATGCTGAAACCGGGGAACCACTCACAGGAGCCAGAATAAGTATTAATAAGATGCCCGCTGGCAGTAGCGGAAATAACGGGCGCTTTGAGGTGCGCTGTAAACCTGGTGCGGAACTGGAGGTAAGCTTTGTGGGCTATACCAGCTGGAGCACGAAAATTGAAGATTGTGGCCGCGAACTTAGGATCGTCCTGGTTCCTGCGGTTGCAGAACTTGGGGAAGTACAATTAAAAACTGCCATACATTTGCAGCGGGCGCTGCAGAATCCGGTTTCTGAAGTACAGCTGAACCCCGTGGAGCTTAACCGCGGGACCGGCCTTTTTCTGGATGACGCGATAAATGCGAATGTTCCCGGGGTGAGTATGAACCGGAGGGCGGTTTCTTCAGGCCAGCAGTTCAACATCCGCGGATATGGAAACGGAGTGGGCTTTAGGGGCGCCACCAATAATTTTGACGGCCAGGGATATAAGGTGTACCTTAACAATATCCCGGTTACCGATGCCGAAGGCGTAACCTTGCTGGATGATATCGATTTTGCTTCCATAGGTTCTGTAGATGTGCTTAAAGGGCCTGCCGGAACAAAATTTGGCCTTGCCATCGCGGGGGTGGTACAGCTGCAAACGCAACGGCCGGAAGCGGGGGAGACTTCCCTGGGGCAGAACCTCACAGTGGGTGATTACGGACTTTTCCGCTCTACCACCCAGTTTGCCACGGCCACAGAAAATACTTCGCTGCTGCTGAATTACGGCCACCAGACCTCCGATGGATATATGGCCCATACGGCTTCCACCAAAGATTTTGTAAACGCCGTGGTAGATTACCGGCCAAACCAGAACCAGTACCTTTCAGCCTATTTTGGCTACAGCAACAGTTATGATGAGCGCGGCGGCGAGCTTACCATCGAGCAGTACAACAACCTGGATTACAGCGGGAGCGCGAGATATATTAAGAACAATGCCCATTCTGAAGTGATTAGCTTCAGGGCAGGCCTCAGCCATTCCTATTTGTTTAATAACTGGCTTTCCAACACCACCACTGTTTTTGGCTCGGGTGTTAGCAGTAACGCCAGCTCGGCAGGAGGATGGACAGATAAAACGCCGGTAAACTATGGCGCCCGTTCGGTTTTTGATTTCAATTTTAAGCTGAACAATAATTTTGCCCTTAGCGGAAGCGCAGGTTTTGAACTGCAGGAGCAACGTGCGCAGATTGTTGGCTACGGAATGGTGGAAAATCCTGAAGACCCTGAAGGATATAATATTATTGGAGGCCTGAGGAGCAACCAGTTTGCCATTTCCAATAACTCCAATATTTTTACCGAATGGACGCTGCAAATGCCAATGGATTTTTCCCTTACCGCGGGCGTGGGAATGAGTGCTATGAATATAGACCTGGAAAACCGAATGTATGAAGCCGGCAGCGATTTGGAGAGAAATGTAAATGCCGATTATCATCACCTGGTATCGCCGCATTTCGCGCTCAATAAACTCTTTAACGACAATGTTTCAGTTTACGCATCTTACAGCAGGGGCTACAATGCGCCGGTAAGCGGCAATATTGTGCTTTCTACTTCAGGAGAACTCAACACCGGGCTGGAGCCGGAAGTTGGCGACCAGTTTGAGATAGGTTCTAAAGGCTCGCTTTTCAGCAATCGCTTGTATTATGAACTCGCATTTTTTAACGCTAAGTTCAAAGACAAATTCACCTCGGTGGCCGTGCCGCTGGATGAAAATACCACCGCCTATACCTATATCGCCAACGGCGGAAAGCTGGATAATAAAGGCGTGGAATTGCTGCTGAAATTCAACGCGTACGAGTCGGCTACAGGTTTTTTCAGGAATATACGCCCATACGGGAATTTTACTTATTCCGATTTTGAATATGAAGATTACGCATATGAATCTTTAAATTCTGAAGGGGAAGCCGTACAGGTGGATTACAGCGGGAATGCCGTGGCCGGCGTGGCGCCCTGGGTGGTGAACGCCGGGGTGGATTTTCTGGCCAATGCCGGTTTCTACGGAAATATTAATTATTCCTATAGAGATGCCATGCCGTTTACCTCAGACGGTGCAAATGTGACCGATCCTTATAATTTGCTGAACGCGAAGCTGGGGTACCGTCATGATTTTGGCCATTTTGAAGCCGATCTTTATGCCGGCGTGCGCAACATTACCGTAAGCCAGTATTATTACATGGTTTTTTTAAACCAGTTGCCCGATGCTTATTTGCCCGCGCCTTATGAAGCCAACTATTTTGGCGGACTTAGCCTGAAGTATAATTTTTAATACTTAATGCTGAAAACAAAAGCTCCCGGAAACGGGAGTTTTTTGTTATTTATGGCTGTTGAAACTAAAGAGGTTCAATCAGGTTAATTTGAATCTAAAAGAACATTCATTATTTGTTTCTCCCGTATAAATGTCTGTCTTCTCTAACCTTTTCCTGCCATGCAACAGGGTCAGGTATGGATTTAATCCCTCCTGAAGCAGATTTTTCCTGCATTAGGCGTAACAGTTCTTTGGAATTTGATTTTTTCCGAGTTTCTGTGGAATTTACTTCGAGCCCCAATTTTTTAGCTATTTCAGAAACTTTGTTAAGATCCTCTCTGTTTTCTCCGGATATTATTATTTTCATAATCAGACCTTTTATTAAAAGTAGGGAATTGGATAAACTTCTTGGGTATTTTTTAAATACATTATTTGTTGATGACAACAAATTTATGGTCAAATTGTTATTACGGATTGCGAATTCTTTCCGGTATCGCAGCGTTGAGTTTTTCTTATGGCTTTTTATGATAAACTGCTGAGTCCCTCTTGATGAGCTGACTAATTCACCTGAAAATGAACTGTTGATAAATTTAACTCTTTATTGCTTATTTACTCCCCTGACATTTTATAATTTTGGAAAAAATCCATTTAAAAGGAAATATTCCAAATGAGTAAGAATAGGTCAATCATTCACCTGGATCTGGATAGCTTTTTTGTTTCGGTAGAGCGGGTGCGGGATTCCCGGCTTAATGGCCGGCCGCTTCTTGTGGGCGGGATGGGAGACCGCGGCGTGGTAGCGGCAGCGAGTTACGAAACGCGGGAATATGGCGTACGCTCCGGCATGGCTATGAAAGTGGCCCGGCAATTATGTCCCCAGGCGATTGTGATAAAAGGGGATGCCTCTGTTTATTCCAAATATTCCCATGAAGTAACCGAAATTATCCAAAACAGGGTGCCGGTTTTTGAAAAAGCAAGTGTAGATGAGTTTTATGCCGATCTCAGCGGAATGGATAAATTTTTCGGGATCAGGAAATTTGCTTCAGAGTTGCGACAGACCATCATTAAAGAAAGCGGACTTCCCATTTCTTTCGGCTTATCACAGAACAAAATCGTTTCCAAGATCGCCACCGGGGAGGCTAAACCCAATAATGAGCGTTTTATTGAAACAGGAACCGAAAAAGATTTTTTAGCCCCGCTTTCTGCAGGGAAAATCCCCATGATCGGGAACAAAACCTTTCAGAAATTAATGAGCCTGGGGATCAGGGAAATAAGAACTATTCAGCAAATGCCGGTAGAAATGCTGGAAAGTGTGCTGGGCAAAAACGGGCGTACCATCTGGAAAAGGGCACACGGGATAGATGAGGTGCCCATTATTCCTTTTCATGAGCGCAAATCGATTTCGGCCGAACGAACCTTTAACAAGGATACTATAGATATGGTGAAGTTGAAGGCCACTTTGGTGGGCATGGCCGAGAACCTGGCGTACCAGCTGCGGCGGGGAAATAAGCTCACTTCGAGCATAAGTGTGAAAATTCGCTATTCCGATTTCCAGACGGTGACCAAACACGCAAAAATTGCCTATACCAGCGCCGATCATATCTTGATTCCCAAGATTGAGGAGCTTTTCCGGCAGCTGTATACCCGCCGATTGTTAATTCGGCTTATCGGCATTAAATATACCGGGCTTGTAGGCGGAAATTACCAGATTAACCTGTTTGATGATAGCGAGGAGATGCTGAATTTGTACAATTCTATAGATAAGATCAGGAACCGGTTTGGGGAACATAGTGTGGTGAGGGCCGTTACTTTTGGCGGTACCAGCGTGGGGCGGGGAGAAAATCCGTTTAACGGGCAGCCTCCTGTGGTACTCGCGCACAGACATCGGTAAGGTTGAAGTTAGAAGTACGAAGTAAGAAATACGAGGTACTAAGTTAAAGTTAAGGTTAAATGAATAATCGATAATGGAGAATGTGCAATGTGATTTGTGGATAGAAAAAGTGAAGAGTGGAAAGTGAAAAGTTCGGAGTTAAAAA